>JANMPL010000478.1:0-5056 GCA_031369845.1 Chloroflexota bacterium | reverse complement strand
CGACGGCGCTGGCCCTCGCGGCGCGGGGCTACAAGATCGTGGGGATCCACCTCGACTTCCGGGCGGCACTTGCCCACGTCGAGGAGGTCAAGGCGGGCATCGCGGCTGCCGGCAGCGAGGCGCTCTACATCAACATGAACGCCGCCGACGACGAGAAGCGCGCGACCGCGATCGCCGCGATCAAGGAGCGCTTCGATCAAAGCACGGCCGCCGGTCGTCATCCGTATCTCCGGGTCGTGATGCACTCGCTCGCGTTCGGATCCCTCGTGCCGTTCATCGCCGACGACCCGAAGGACGCGGTCGATCGGAAGAAGATGGAGATGACCCAGGACGTCATGGGCAACAGCCTCGTCTACTGGGTCCAGGATCTCTACCACGCCGGATTCCTCGAACGCGGCTCCAAGATCTACGCGATGACCTCGGAGGGGACCGACCGGGTCGTGCCGTCGTACGGCGTCGTTTCCGGGGCGAAGGCCGCCCTCGAATCGCACATCCGCCAGCTGGCGATGGAGTTCGCTCGGCGCGACACCGGGATCGCGGTGAATTCGATCCGGGCCGGGGTCACGGACACGCCCGCTCTCCGCAAGATTCCCGAAGCGGCCCGGATGATCGAGGTCACGATGGCCCGCAACCCGCACGGTCGGATGACGACTCCGCAGGACGTCGCCGAGGCGATCGTCAGCCTGTCGGAGACCGACTCCGACTGGATCAGCGGCAACATCATCGGCGTCGACGGCGGCGAGTTCGTTACCGGCTGAAAAGGCAAATCCTCGGGCGAACGGCGTCGGGGACCTCCGCCTTCGACCTCGGAGGGCGGGTGACGACTCGGCAGGGAGGTTGCCCATCCAACCACGCGTGATCGTTGTCGGGTCGGTCAACATCGACCTCGTCGCGACTGCGGAGCGATTGCCAGCGCCGGGCGAGACGGTGACCGGCGCCCGGTATTCGCAGCATCACGGCGGGAAGGGCGGCAACCAGGCGGTTGCGGCCGCACGCCTCGGGGCGCCGACGGCGTTCGTCGGAGCCGTCGGTGAGGACGCGTTCGGGGACGAGGCGCGGGCCGCGCTCGCGGCCGAGGGGATTGACGTCGCCACCGTCCAAACGCTGCCGGGAGCGACCGGCGTCGCCCTGATTCTCGTCGACGGCCGCGGTGAGAACCTCATCTCGGTCGCGTCGGGCGCGAACGGAGAGCTGACGTCAGACCACGTCCTTGCGGCGCTCGCCACGTTGGCGCCGCGAGCCGGCGACGTCGTGCTCGTCGGCCACGAGATCCCGACCGCGACCGCGAAGGCGGCGCTTCGGGCCGCGCGACAGGCCGGGGCGACGACGATCCTCAACCCGGCCCCGGCCCACGGGCTGGATCGGTCGGTCTTCGGCGACGTCGACATCCTGACCCCGAATCGCGGCGAGCTGGCGACGCTCGTCGGTGAGGACATCCGCCGGATCGGACGCGCGGGACGCGCCAGCGAGCGGCCGGAGATCGCGGCGGCGACGCTCCTGGACCGCAACTCCGAAGGCGAGGGGGTCCGTGGTGCGGTCATCGTCACGCTTGGCTCGGCCGGGGCCGTCGTCGTCGCTCGCGATCGGGAGCCCCTCGACCTGCTCGCGCCGGCGATCACCGCCGTCGACAGCGTCGGGGCGGGCGACGCCTTCAACGGCGCAGTCGCCGCCGGTCTGGCATGGGGATTCCCCTTGGAGCAGGCGGCCGCCCGAGCGATCGCCGCGGCCGCGCTTTCAACGACTCGCTCGGGCGCCCGCGAGGGAATGCCGACCGCGCACGAACTCGAGGCGCTGCTCGAGGGCTGACGTCGTGCGGTATCCGGGCTGAAGGTACCGGCCGCCGGGGACCATCGGATGACGGCGGTTACCCGTCTCGATGACCAGACTTGCGGGGCGTGTATGTGGCGCATCGTGCGCACGACGCTCAAGCGCTCAGCCGCGGGAAGGCCGAGATGACAGTCGACGTCGCACGGCGGCGAACGCGGAAGCCAAAGATCGGGTCCATGTCGGAATCGCTGGCGATCGGCGAGATCGATCAGACCGTCTTTGCCTGCCCGGCCTGCGCGCGACCCCTCGCCCTCGGGGCGAGGCACTGCCCGGGCTGCGGGACGCATCTGATCCTCGGCGTCAAGGCGCAGCGGGCGTCACTCTTCGCCGGCGTCGGGCTGGTCACCGGGATCCTCGTCTCGAGCCTGCTCGGAGCAGCCGCCGGCGCGATCGACACCGCGAGGCGTGACGCCGACGCCGCCGCGGCCGCGGCCGCCGTCGCGAACGCCCTGCCGTCGATTGCTGCGTCAAGTTCCGCCTCCCCGTCGCCGAGCCCGTCGCCTTCGGCCACCACGGGATCGACGTCCGAGGTTCCGGCCCTCACTAGCTCGGCGCTCGTTCAGGCCGCTTCCGTCCACGAGCGGCTCGCGACCTCGTCGTCGACGCTCGTCGCGGCGGTGGGGAGCGACACGTTCGACACGTTAGCGGTCTCCCAGATCCTGCGCGCGACCTCGGCCGACGCCGTCGTCGGTCTCCAGCTCGCACCGGTCATCGGGGCGTGGTCCGGCGGCGCGACGCTCAGCGCTGATCTGCGATCGTTCTATCTGGCGGTCCAGGCGACCGCGGCCGAGGGGCTATCTGCCTCGATCCGGAACGACACCGCGTACCGAGCGGCCGCGGAGGCCATGATCGAGCTGCTCGGCGGCCTCGGATCGGTTGACGCCGAGCTTCGCGACGTCGCCGGTCGCGCGGGCGTCTCGCTGGCGCCGGCCCCCTGACCTAGGGCGTCTGGGTTTCGGCCGATCCATACCCCGTCAACTCGACATACGCGTCGCCTCCGAGGGATCTGCCACCGCGCCGGGCGCTGACGATCTGCGAGCCCTCCCAGTAGATGCTCGTTGTCGCACGCGTGTCGAGTTCCTGCTCGGCGACCGTCGGGTTGAGCCCGATCTCCAAGTCCTCACCGGGGATGGTGATCCGCCAGCCGGCCGGGTAGTCAATGCCGGTCTTCGGGCTCGACCAGTGGTCGGTCACCTCAACGTCGAAGGCGTCACGTGGCAAGTTCCGCGTCCGGCCGGACGCGTCGACGAGCGTCCCGTAGACGATCGGATATGACCCGTCGATATCCCGGTTGAGCGAGAGCATCAGGTCGGTCCCATCGGCCAGGTTGATCGCGAACCAGTCCCAGCCCCCGCCGCCAACCGCGATGAAGTCGCCCCACTGGTGATCGAACCAGGCGATCCCGGTCACGTCGAACGTCCGGTCGCCGAGGGTGAGACTGCCCGTGGCGTCCATCGCGGTCCGTGAGTAATAGTACGACGACCCACCCGCCCCGAAGTCGACCCAGCCGTCGTCGTCGTGCAGTGCTGGCGGTTTCGTCGCGTGGAGCCTCAGATCGATCCCAAGCCCGCCGGGTGATCCTGCCGCCGCCGCCTCCAAGGGCGTCGCCGCAGCCCGCAGCGTGTCGCGGCCGTCGTTTCCTGACATGTCCCAGTTCGCGCCGGGAGCCGTCATCCGGAAGGTGAAGACGGGGAGGCCGGTCGCGTCGAGATCAACCTGCCGCCCGAATTCCACGCGCTGGGCGAAGTGGAAGGCGTCTCTGCCCTCGTCGGTGACCGCGATGTGCGACGCCCAAGCCACCGGGAACCCGCCCCGCTCCACCCGGAAAACGACGAACTCGAAGCCGTAGCGGGCCCCCTCCTCGTCGGTGAGGTGCCCGGTGTAGTACCACCACTCGGTCAGGCGGTCGTGCGGCGCGTCGTCGCGCGGCAGCTCGACGGTGATCGGGTCCGGCGGATGCGAGGGGAGCGGCGTCGGGGCTGCGGTCGTGGGCCGCGGCGCCGGCGGGTTGGCGAGGATGGGCCCGGCGGCACAGGCGGCGAGCAGCGGACTGGCGAGGACGAGCAGCGCGGTCCCGACGACCGGCATTCGGCGCAGGCGGCCGGGCACCCACCAGTTCCAGTGGCCCAGCAGCCGCATCGTGGCCGGCACAAGCAGTGCCCGGACGACCGTCGCGTCGAGGGCGACCGCGAGCGCCATCCCGATTCCGAGCGCCTTGATGAGCACGATGTCGGCGAACGCAAACGAGCCCGCGACGACGACCACGATGAGGGCGGCCGATGTCACGATCCGCCCGCTTCGTTCGAGGCCGCGGGCGACCGCCTCCTGGTTGTCGCCGGTCCGATCCCAGACCTCCTTCATCCGCGACAGCAGGAACACCTCGTAATCCATGGACAGCCCGAACAGGACACAGAAGAGGATGACCGGCTGGGTCGTCTCGACGAACCCGAGCGGCTGAAACCCGAGGAGCGCCGACAGGTTGCCATCCTGGAAGATCCAGACGAGAGCGCCGAAGCTCGCGACGATCGAGAGGGTGTTCATGACAAGGGCCTTGGCCGGCAGGACGACCGACCGAAGGAGGAGGAAGAGGACGAGGTAGGTCGTCACGACGATGAAAAGCGCCGTCCGCGGGAAGTCGGCGGCGACCCGGCCGACGACGTCCGTGACGTCCGCTGCGCCGCCCCCAACGAGCACCTGCATTCCCTGGGGTGGCGCGAGGAGCCCGGTCCCGGATCGCAGGTCGGCCACGAGGGCGCGGCCCTCCTGGCGGTTCGGGCCGAACGGCGTGTAAATCGTGAACGAGGTCAAATCACCCTTGGTCGTCGCGTTGAGCACGGTCGCGACGAACCGGTCGCGAGGCCCGTTCGGGTCGGAATACAGGAGCTGGTACTGGTCGAGCCGGATGCGTGGGTCGACGTCGACGAGGCTGTCGACCCGGGTCACCCTCGGATCCGCTACGAGGCGCCGCGAGTAGTCGAAGAGCGCGGCTAGGTTGTCGGCGCTCGTTGCCGGGCCGTTGGTCCGGATCGCGAGGGTCAGCGGCGCGAACTCGCCCTCGCCGAATGCGCCTGCGAGTCGGTCGAAGGCGGCCCGGGACGGGACACTCGGGGGCAGGATCGTCGAGTCGGGGGCGTTGAAGCGGACGTGGAGGAACGGCGAACCGAGAAGCAGCAGGATCGCCAGCGTCGGCACGAGGACCGCGACGGGCCGGCGCATCACCCAACGGGCT
>JANMPL010000463.1:0-2144 GCA_031369845.1 Chloroflexota bacterium | reverse complement strand
CTCCGTAGCGGCCCGTCAGGTAGATGCCCGGTTCGACGCTGAATGCCATTCCTTCGGCGAGCGCCTCGCGGTTGCCGGCGACCAGATACGGGTCCTCGTGCCCCTCCAGCCCGATCCCGTGGCCGGTCCTGTGGAAGAACGCCTCGCCGTAGCCCTCGGCGTCGATCTCGCCGCGGGCCGTCGCGTCGATGGCCTCGCACGCGACGCCGGGTCGGACCGCGGCGGTCGCCTTCTCCTGGGCTGCGTGAAGCACGTTGAAGAGATGCCGGTATTCCTCGTCCGGGCCCTTTGCGTCGTCGCCGCCCGTGACCCACAGGGTCCTCGTGATGTCGCTGCCGTAGCCGCCGAGCGTGCCGCCGATGTCGAGGACGATCGGCTCGCCAGCCTGGATGACCCGCTCCGACGCCTCGTGATGCGGCGACGCCGAGTTCGGGCCGGAGCCGACGATCGCGAACAGGGCCTCCTCGTGACCCTCGGCGATGAGCCGCTCGCGGACCTCGTGCGCGACAACGGCCTCCGTCCGGCCCACGAGGCGGCCACCGGCGATCTGGGCCACGACCCGATCGGCGGCCTGGGCGGCGAGCCGGAGCAGCGCGATCTCGTCGGCATCCTTCGTTATCCGGAGGGTCCTCAGCGCGCGCGTCGCCGACTCAAAGCCGGCTCCCGGCAGCGCTCGCTGGAGCTGGAGGAGGTGGAACGCCCAGAGCCGATCGGAGACGCCGAGGCGAAGGGCGCCGGCACCGGCCCGGTCGTGGATGATCGAGGCGTCGAGCGCATGCGGATCGTCGATCTCCTCCCAGGTCACTATCGGGACCTCGGTCCGGCAACCCGCGCGCGCGGCGGATTCCTCGAGCCGCGGGACGACGAGGCGGATCGGGTCGTCGCCGGGGGCGATGACGAGCATCGTCAGGCGTTCCAAGGGCAGCGCCTCGTAGCCAGTCAGGTAGCGGAGGTCTGGTCCGACACCGACGAGGAGCGCGTCGAAGCCCGCGTCTGCCGTTGCTCGCGCGGTGCGATCGAGGCGCTCGCGGTAGCGTGCCGGCGGGATGCTCGGACGCGTGGCCACGGTCATCGGCGGGCCTCCGTGCGGTCGGGAGCGGCGGCAAGCCACATGGCGAGCGTCTTCGGGCCGTCCTCGAACAGCTTCCTGTAGGGATGGACCCGCTCCGCGCCGGCCGCCAGTGCGCGACGCCTCAGCTCCGCGTCGTCGTGCTGGCCGACCGCGAGGACACGGCGGCCGGCGTCGGCGGCCTTCCGGACGGCCACGATTCCGTCGTAGGCGCGAGCCGTCAGGTCGACGATCACCGCGTCGGCCGCCGGCAGCGCCTGGTTGAGCGCAGCGAGCGTTCGGACGGGGGCAGCATCGGCGCCAGCCGCCTGGACCTGGGCGATGAGGCGGGTCGACCAGATGAGGTCGTCGGCGAGGATGAGGACGCGCACGCCTGGCTTGCCCGGCTCAGCCGAGCGTCCTCGCGAGGTGGCGGAAGACGTCGCGCGCCGTGACGAGCCCGGTCGGACGGCCGTTCTCGACGATCGGGATGTGGCGGAAGCCGCCGACGGCCATCTTGTTGATCGCCACTGCCACGGTGTCGTCATGGCGGACTACGACCGGGTCGCGGGTCATGAGCTCGGCGATTGGGCGGGCCTTGAGCTCGCGGCCGGCGACCTTGAGGACAGCATCACGGTCCGTGAAGATGCCGACAAGCCGGCCGCCGTCGACGATGAGCACGCAGTCGGTTCCGTTCTCGTGCATCAGGCGGACGGCTTCGTCGGCGTCGGCCGTGATGTCGAGGATCTCCGGCTCGCCCGCCTCGAGGGTATCGAGGTGAACGCCGAGAACAGGACCCCGATAGCTCGTCGCTGCCTGGGGGGTGTCATGGCCGGCGAGGTCGGCACCGCAGCTGTCGCAGATGTCCGACCCCGTCAGGTTCTCGAAGCCGCATTGCGGGCAGCGCATCCGATTCCTCCACCCCCAGTGCTTTGGTCAGTCGACCGTCCAGGTCTCGCCGCTGGCAAGAACCTCGGCCAGGTCACCCTGGCCCTGGGCCGCCACGGCGGCCGCGATCTGGCCGTCGACGAGTTGATCGTGGGTGGGCCGCGGCACCGCCCGCAGGACACCGACCGGCACGGGGTAGTCCGGCCAG
>JANMPL010000423.1:0-2405 GCA_031369845.1 Chloroflexota bacterium | reverse complement strand
GGCTGGTCTACAGCCAGCTGAGCTCACCACCTGCTCAACCTACCCATTGGGGCGGGTGTCGGGCTGGGCTGCGGCCTGGTGATGGACCCGACACCGTGATCTGCACTTGGAGCCGACGACGGGACTCGAACCCGGAACCTGCGGTTTACAAAACCGCTGCTCTACCAATTGAGCTACGTCGGCGCGGCGCAGGGTCTTACCGCAGCTGGACCCGTTGGCGCCGGGGAATGATACGGTCGGACCCGCGATCGGGTCAAGCGCGGGCCGTGTCGCGTTGGGCGTCGGCGTCGTGCGTTGTCGGAAGCCCGCTCCCGAGATTCTCGAAGACGTAGATCAAGCGCTTCCGCGGCCCGGGATTGCCGACCTCGACACGGGTCGGCGAGAACGGTCGAAACCACGAGAGCGCCCGTTCCTGCGAGATGCGATGGTGGCAGTTCCTCGGGTCGTCCATCTCCCAGTCGATGGGTACCGAGATCACGGCGTGTCGCGCCACTCGGCAGACCTCCACGAACGCTGCGTTCTGGTCCTCGCGAAGATGCTCGAACACCTGGAGGGCTACGAAGAGGTCGTACTGCTTGTCGGCGATCGGCCAGGGCGGCTGCGTCGCGTCGTGAAGCAGGAAACGCGCGGGCGGGGGCAATTGCAGCTCGGGCTGTGCCCTGATGTCCATCACGTCGGCGCCGACGATCAGCGGCTGGAGATTTGGACCCAGCTCCAGGGCGGACGCGAGCCCGCGGGCAGCGATGAGATCGCCCGCCAGCGCAGCCGCAACGGACAGATATCGACCGCGGGCGCGGTAGTAGGGGTGTCGCCTGGCCACGGCCTCGAACTCGGCCTTCGTCAACGGACGAATCGCCGACGCGTTATCAACGGGTGGGCTCCGATGCGAGGCTCGCCACGACGTCGACGGCTCGATGAGCGGCCGAATCCGCCGCCACACCGGCAGCAGGATCGGCCGGGCGGGTCTGAGCCGCCGCTTCAGGCGAGTGAGCATGCGTTACCCGGGTGCCGGCTCGCCGGGTAGCAGGTCGTCTGCGGCCTGGACCTCATCGGAGGAGGCGTCGTCCGCGCTCGCCTCCGTCGTATCCGTCGTCTCCGTCCTCTCAGTTGTCTCCACCGAGCGGGTTTCCGGGGAGGCCTCGACTTCGGCATCTGTTACCGCGCTCTCGTCGGTCGACGCCTCATCCCCGAGGACCTCGCCGGCGCCTACGGACAATCCCCTCGCCGCAGGCTTCGTCGGGCGCGGCTCGGCTCCCTTGCCGTCCGGATCGCGCTGGGCGACCGCCTCGAACAGCATGATTGAGCCCGCGACCGCCGCATTGAGCGACCCGATCGCCCCCCGCATCGGGATCCGGACCACGAAATCGCAGCGGCGGCGGACCGCCGGCGAGAGACCCTGACCCTCACTGCCGACGACGATCGCGAGCGGCCCGCGCAGATCCGACTGGCGAGCGGTCAGCTGGGCGCCTGCCTCCGCACCGACGACGCGCAGCCCGCGGATCCGCAGATCCGACAGGGCACCCGGCAGGTCGTCGACCGGGCAGAGAAGCAGATGCTCGACGGCTCCCGCAGACGCCTTCACGGCCGCGGGGCTGAGGGGCGCCTGGCGACGGGTCGGGAAGATCACGCCGTGTACGCCGGCGGCCTCTGCGCTCCTCAGGAGCGTTCCGACGTTCTGAGGATCCTCAAGCGAGTCGAGGGCGAGCACGAACGGCGGCTCTCCCCGCTCGATGCCCCGAGCGAGGATTTCGTCTAGCGAGGCGAAACGGCGAGGACCGACGACGAGGGCAATCCCCTGGTGGCCGTCGAATCCGGCAACCGCGGTGAGCGTGCCGCCTTCGACTTCGATGATCGGGATTCGCAGGCTCGTGGCGTGAAGCACGAGACGCTCGAGCGCCTGGCGGCGCTGGGGGACGACGAGCAGGCGGATGGCCGGCCGTTGCGCCACGAACGCTTCTTCTACCGGTCGGCGACCCGCGACGAGCTCCTCGCCCTCATCGAGGAAGTCGTCGACCGACGGCGCGGGCCGACGATCGCGGTAATTGGGAGCCTCGTACTGCCCGCCGGGCGGGCCGGCCCATGGCGCGCGAGGACCGGGACCGGCTCGGGGCCCCGCGTAGGGCGGGCGCGGCCCCGCGAAGGGTGGCTTGGGGCCTGAGGCCCGAGGTCCCGACGGTCGAGGGCCGACGGGCTTGTCGAACGGCGGCCGGTTCGGGCGGTCGAACGGCTGCCGACTTGGGCGGTCGAACGGCGGCCGATTCGGGCGGTCGCCCTGGGAGGGCCGCCGATCATCGCCGTACGGCCTGCCCGGCGGCCCGGGTCGGTCGCGCTGGAACCGCCCCGCGGATTGCGATCGGTCCTCGTTTGCCCAGCGGTTCGGCCGTTGGCCGCGGGCATCGTCGCGA
>JANMPL010000391.1:0-2966 GCA_031369845.1 Chloroflexota bacterium | reverse complement strand
GACGAACGGATCGTGACGATCGAGGACGCGGCTGAGCTCCAGCTTCGCCAGGAGCACGTGGTCACCCTGGAGGCCCGCCTGCCGAACCTCGAGGGCGAGGGTGAGATCACGATCCGGAACCTGCTGCGCAATGCGATGCACATGCGCCCGGACCGGATCATCGTCGGTGAGTGTCGTGCCGGCGAGGCGCTCGACATGCTCCAGGCAATGACGACCGGTCACGACGGTTCGCTGTCGACGGGCCACGCCAACACCCCGAAGGACATGCTCCGTCGACTCGAGACAATGATCTTGATGACGGGCTATGAGATGCCCCTCTGGGCCATCCGCGAGCAGATCGCGTCCGCCGTTGACCTGATCGTCCATACCGCCCGCCTCAAGGATGGATCCCGCAAGATCGTCAACATCACCGAGGTCTACGGCATCGAGGACGAGGAGATCCTCACGCAGGACATCTTCGCCTTCGAGCAGACCGGCGTTAGCGAGGGCAAGGTCCAGGGCGAACTCAAGCCGACAGGCTTCAGGCCCACGTTCATGGGCCAGTTCAAGCGGAACGGCGTCAGGTTGCCGGCTGGCGAATTCGGGATCCCGTCTGCAGAAGACGCCCGACCGATGCCTCGCCGCAAGCTCAAGGAACGATGGGGCGGCGGCAACGCCGCTCAGGCACCCGACCCATCCGGTATCCAGGTCGGCCTTGGCCGTGCGGTCGCGGCCGGCGGAATGATCTATGTGTCCGCGATTGGACCGGTTGATCGGGAGACCGGGGAGACCGTCACTGGCGGGATCAAGAGCCAGGCGCAGCGATGTCTGAGCAATCTCAAGGCGACCCTCGAAGAGCTGGGGAGCTCGCTCGAGAAGGTGGTGTGGGCAAACTGGTCCCTGCTCGACCGAACCGAGTTCGACCCGTTCTACGAGGAATGGCTGAACTGGTTCCCGGGCATCGCGCCGGTCGGCCAGGGCACGCTGATGCCGCCGCCAGAGCGGCGCGCCGGCTTCCGGGTCTCGATCGGCGTGATCGCCGAGGCAGGCTAGCCTCGGCGCTCAGCTCTGACGGGGGCCCCGGCCGAAGTCGGGGCCGTACGGCTACTTGTCGAGTGGATGCGTGCCCCAGTCGATGTATGCCTCATCGACCGGCGTGGTCGTGAGACGAATCACGTCGGTCCCGTCCACGCGCATCGTGAAGAGGTCGGCGTTGACGCCCTGCACGCGTCGAACCAGGATGCGAGAACCGTCCGGGGAGAACACGCCGCTCCACATCCGGGCAGCCGAGTCGCCCTGGATCCGGATCGGCGTCGGCGTGCCCGTGGCGAGGTCGACACGGTAGAGACGTTCTTTACTGATCATGAGGATCGACCGGTCGTCGGGGGCGAATGACATCGAGATGTCACCGATCTTCAGGCTGCCGATCTGACGCTCGCCGGTTCCATCGATCCCGATCACCCAGAGGTCGCCGTCGCGCTTGAACGCGACCAGCGACCCGTCCCGTGAGAACACCCCCGGCACGTCGCCCTGATGCGTGAGTCGGAATGGGTTCGTGCGGTCGGATGCCGACAGCAGGTAGAGCCCGTTCTGGGTCGGGTCGGTGTCGTTGTGCCCTTCGGCGAGGCAACGGGTGCCGTCCGGCGACCAGTCCCAGCAGGGCACGAAGAGAGGCCCATCCATGCTGCCGAACGTCTGGTAACCGGTGCCATCGGCGTTGATATGGCCATCGATGAACCCCACCTGGTCGCCGTTCGGGGACCAGAAGGCGGCCGCATGGACCTCGGGGTGCAGCTGGCGTTCGTGTGTCCCGTCGGGGTTGATGACGTACAGGACCGTGTCGCAGCACTGACCCGAGTCTTCACGGCCGAAGACGATCATGCCGTTGAATGGCGGAGGCGGTGTCGGTTTGCCGCCAACGATGAGGGCCCCCACGGCGAGCAGGGTCAGCAGGCCCAGCAGGACGAGCGCCCAGGCGAGCCTCGGGACGGCGGGACGCGCGAAAGAATTCGTGGTCGTCATGAAGATGCTCCTCAGGCCGGCCAGCCAACCCGGTCGCTGCCGGACCCTGGCCGTTCGAGCGACGACCGATTCGAGTTGTCCATCGAGGACGGTACGGTCGACGCGGGTTTCGAAATGAACGCGGAGTTCCTGCTCGAGATCGTGCTGATCGTTCATGCCGGCAGCTCCACGGATCGGTTCGGTTGACGCTCGTCGGCATCGATCGCCGCACGGATCGCGGCAAGCGAGCGACTGAGCCGCGACTTCATGGTCCCGATCGGGATCCCGAGGATCGCGGCCGCCTCGGCCAAGGGAAGGTCGAGATAGAAGGCGAGGACGAGGACCGTTCGCTGATCGACGGTCAGACGGCGAAGTCCGCGCTCGAGCCTGTCCGCGTTCGCGACCGCGGTCTCGGTATCGTCGAAGGCGAACCCGACGGGTGCATCCGACTGAAGCTCCATCAAGCCTCGACGGTGGACGCGTCGACGCGCGTCCTGGCAGGCACGGACGAGGATCCGCGTCAGCCAGGCGTCGAAGCGATCGGGGTCGCGAAGACTGCGGAGGTCTCGCCACGCGTCGACGAGCGCCTCCTGGACGGCGTCTTCGGACGCGGTGTAGTCGTGGAGGATGAGCCGGGCGATGGCATTGAGCCGCCCGATCGAAGTCGCGGCCAGCCGCGCGAAGGCGTCATGATCGCCCTCTCGCGCCCGGATCACGATCTCGCGGTCCATGGCTCACCCAACTCGGCGCGGACATCTGCCGCGTTCGCCTACTTAGTCCGTCAACAGATCCCCAGAGGTTCCATCTTCGCAAACTGGCCGAGACGCCAGTCACAATGCCTCATGTGGAGCCCGTGACGCCCGAACGCCCAAAGATCGGGGACGCATTCGACCGAATCCCCAAGGTCGAGCTGCACTGTCACGTCGAAGGAACGGTTCGCCCGACCACAGTCCTCGAGCTCGCGGCGAAGGCCGGCCGGCCGCTTC
>JANMPL010000369.1:0-1712 GCA_031369845.1 Chloroflexota bacterium | reverse complement strand
TTGCGGTGACGCCCATCTTCAGCGCTTCATACAGCGGCTTGTTCAAGATGTTCTTCGACGTCATCGATCGCGACGGGCTGGCCGGCAAGCCGACCCTCATCGGGGCGACCGGGGGCTCCGCGCGGCATTCGCTTGCGATCGAGCACGCGATCCGCCCGCTGTTTGCTTACCTGAACGCGGCCGTCGCCGCGACCGGCGTCTACGCCGCCGCCGAGGACTGGGGTGGCGGTGGCCTGACGGCCGACGGCAGCCTCGTCGAGCGGATCGATCGCGCCGCTGGTGAGCTCGCGACCGCGATGGTCGCTGGCCAGCATCAGCCGCGGACCGACACGTTCGAATCACCGACCCCCTTCGAAGATGTCCTCCGGTCGAACTCGGCTCCTGATTGAGCCGTTAGGCCTTGGCCGTCTCCATCCGCTCGACGAAGTCCGCTCGCCAGGCCGGGGCTTCGAACGGATTCGCGAAGTACTCGGTCATCTTCGAAACCTTACCGTCGCGGACTTCGCCAATGCCGACGTAGCTCACGGGAACCCCGTCGCCGTAATCGATCGTTCCCTCGACGACGAAGATGTCGCCGCCGCCGAGCATCCGCTTGTACGTAAACTTCGGGCTCTTGCCTGACATCTGCGGATACTCGGCCATCCGCATCGCGTTTGCCTTGGTCAGGCGCTCCCCGGACTGCGGCCACTCCTCGACGAAATCATCGGTCGCGTACTGTCCGACCAGTTCGGTGAGCCGGCCGAAATCTCCGGACTTGAGCACTTCCTCGAATTTCGCGGCCATTTCCATGTTGTCGCCCATGGCATCGCCCTCCTGATACAGCGTGGATGCCCAGAGTGAACGGCTCCGGGGCCGAGGGCAAGAGAGTTATCCATGTTCGTCCGGAGGATCGCTCGGCAATCGCAGGAATTCGGGCACGCGCGATGGGTTTCGTGAGCCGAAACCACGCTGGTAGGTGTGGAATGGGATGCTGACCGTGCGCTTTACGCGTCCGCGGCGTGTATGTAGGTGTGACGACCCAGGTGGCGATCGCCGAACCGACTGAGATCGCATACGAGCGCGCCTACGAGCAGCACTGGGCCGACGTCTTCCGGTTCGCCCTGGCGTGGACGAATGACTGGACCGCGGCCGAGGATCTCGCCCAGGACGCCTACCTGCGCCTGTGGAACCGTCGCGAGCACCTGGACTGGACTCGACCCGTGCTGCCCTGGCTTCTCGTCACGGCTCGTCGGCTCGCGACAGATCGCTTCCGGGCCCTTCGTCGCCGGTTGCTGCCCGCATACCCCGCCGCTTCGATTGATGCCGACCCGGCAGTTCGGGCTCGTTGGCTCGATGTCTGCGCCGCCATGGCCGCCCTGTCCTCACTGGAACGGACCGCCCTGATCATGACCGCGGTCGAGGGTGCCTCCTATGAGGAAGCCGGCCGGGTCCTGGGCACGACCGCCGGGGCACTCCGCGCCGCCGTGAGCCGCGCCCGAACGAAGTTGGAGACCGCCTGATGGAACCGACACGCGTGAGCCGGCTACTCGAGGAGTGGAGCGCGGTCGCAGATACAGCGCACCGGCCGGCCGCGCCGCCGCGCGGGGTGGCCGTTCGAAGCGGGCTGCCGAGCGCGACCCTTGCCGGAGCGAGCCTCGTCGTTGTGGCGCTGGTGCTCGCCGGCGTGCTGCTGAGCCGCCAGGATCCGAGCAATGTCGGCGGGACCACGCCCC
>JANMPL010000368.1:0-1577 GCA_031369845.1 Chloroflexota bacterium | reverse complement strand
TCCTGATCCGGTCGACCGGCAGTCCAAGCCGAACGAGCGCATTCGCCGCCGTCTCGACGAGTGCCGTCGGGCCGCAAATGTACGACCGCGCCGTAGTCCCAAGAGGCTCGATGACCTCCGCGAGCATGCGATCGTCGATCCGGCGTCGATACCCCATCCAGTCGGGCGGCTGGAGCCGGGTGAGCGTGTATGCCACCTCCAGCCCGTCGCCCCGATCGGCGAGTCGATCGAGCTCGTCGCGATAGATGATCTCCTCTGGTCCGCGCGAGCTGAACAGCAGGCGGGTCGGCGACGTCGACTGCGCCGCCGCGCGATGCCGGAGCATCGCCATCAACGGCACGACCCCGGACCCGCCAGCCACGAGGAGCAGGGGCCCGTCGAGCGAGGCCTCCCAAACGAAGTAGCCCCCGATCGGCCCGCGGACCTCCAGCCGGTCGCCTGGAACGACGACGTCATGAAGGAACGGCGAGACCTCGCCGTCCGCTATGCGCTCGACGGTGATGTCGATCTCACCGTCACGCTCGGGTTCCGAGGCGATCGAGTACGAGCGCTCGACGCTGTAGCCGTCCTCGGCTGTCAGGCGCAGGTCAACATGCTGGCCCGGACGATGACCGGCCCAGCCGGGGATGGACAGGGTGCAGGTGCGGACGGTCAGCGTCTCGTCGCGCACGGCTGCGACGGTGCCCAGCTGCCATTCGATCGATCGAGCGACCATCGTCTCGTTGCTCCTCAGTCGCCGCTGTAGCGCTCTTCGCGCCACTGATCGCCACGGTTGTTATAGCCGAGCGACTCCCAGAAGCCGGGTTCGTCCTCGCGTTGGAGCCGCAACCCGCGGACCCACTTCGCGCTTTTCCAGAAGTAGCGGCCGGGCACCACCAGTCGGGCCGGGCCGCCATGCTCCGGCGCCAGTGGCCGGCCGTCGTATTCGTAGGCGACGAAGGCCTGGCCGTTGAGGACGTCAGCGAGCGGCAGGTTGGTCGTGTAGTCGCCGTCTGCCCAGGCGATTGCGAACGCTGCGGCCGGATCAATGACGACGTGCTCGAGGAGTGTGTCGACGCTGACGCCGCGCCAGCGCATGTCGAGCTTCGTCCACTTCGTGACGCAGCTGATGTCGACGGTCCAGTCCCTCGCGGGCAGGGCCAGGAAGTCGTCCCACGCCCACGTGATCGGCTCTCCGACGAGGCCCCCGATCGTGAACGACCAACGGTCGAGGGGCGTCCGCGGCGTAGGTCCGGCCGACAGGACCGGGAAGTCACTGGTGAGGTATTGGCCTGGGGGAACGCGCGCGGCGACGTCCGTATCGGCACCCGTGCCTCTGCGACCGACGAATCCGCGGGTCACGAATCGTTCAGTCACCTCATCCCTCCGATCGGCGGATCTTCGATAGCGGACGAGGCCACGACCGTCGCTCGGCGATCGTCGTTGTCCCTCGCGGATACAGTCACCGATGTGGCGCCCCCGTTACACCTCGCACCCTGGCGACTACCAGCCGAAGCTGCCCGGACCGCCCTTGAACGGGCCGACGACCCTCGAGGTGACCCAGCCCCCGTAGAAATGACCCGGCTGTGGCGTCGCCA
>JANMPL010000354.1:0-1603 GCA_031369845.1 Chloroflexota bacterium | reverse complement strand
GCATCAAGGCCCTGAAGCCGAGCCTCGAGATCGCCCTTGTCGGCAAGTACATCGAGCTCCCGGACGCCTACCTGTCGGTCACCGAGGCCCTCCGTCACGCGGCCTGGGCCCACGGTGTCGACGCCAAGGTCCGATGGGTCGACTCAGAGGCGCTGACGCACGACAACCTGGACGATCGCCTCGCCGGCGCTGCCGGCATCCTCGTTCCGGGCGGCTTCGGTCACCGCGGAATCGAGGGCAAGGTCCTCGCCGCCCACTATGCCCGCGACCACAAGGTTCCCTATCTTGGCCTCTGCCTCGGGCTCCAATGCGCAGTGATCGAATTCGCCCGTGACGTCGTGGGATCGAAGGACGCCAACTCCACCGAGTTCGACATGTTCACCGAGCACCCGGTCATCGACTTCATGCCCGACCAGCGGGAGCTAGAGGACAAGGGCGGGACGATGCGGCTCGGGCTCTACCCAGCCCGCCTCTCACCGGGCTCCAAGGCGGCCGCGGTCTACGGCGCCGAGGTGATCTACGAGCGCCATCGCCACCGGTTCGAGGTGAACAACCGCTACCGCCAGACGCTCGAGGCGGCGGGCATGGTGCTGTCTGGCCAGAGCCCGGACGGCCGGCTCGTCGAGATCGTCGAGCTGAAGGATCACCCGTGGTTCGTCGCGTCGCAGTTCCACCCGGAGTTCAAGTCACGTCCGGAGCGGCCGCACCCGCTGTTCGATGGCTTCGTTGCCGCGTCGCTGGCGGTCCGCGACGGCCACGAGCCGGTGTTCGCGGCGCGCCAGAGCCAGGAGCCGTCCGTGGTCAAGCGCGAGGACGTCGCCCTCCCGAGCTGAGGTTTGGGTCAGCAGTTGGCCAGACTCAAGCGGCGACGGGGGCGCGCCCATCGCCGTCGGCTGCGACGGTCAGGTTTCGGCCGGCTGCCTTCGCCTCGTAGAGAGCAGCATCCGCCCGCGCGATCAGTGAGCTCGTCGTCTCGGCCCGGTCCCACTCAGCGACGCCTCGAACCGCCTCGATTCTCGTGCCACGAGCACATGCAACGAGGCCGCCCCGTCCGACCCGGTGAGGCCAAGATTTCGGCCAATTCGGTCCGTTTGGGCCCTGAATTGCACGTTTGTTTCGCCCGGCGAGCAGATCCGGCAAGCAAGGCGTCGCCGACGTCGCATGTGCTCGCCCGGCGAGAATCGCGCCCGCCAGGGGAGAGCTCGATGCATGGGCTGAAGCAGACGGTGTATACCTTCGACGCGATAGTCAAGGTGGTGAGCACGGAGGCGATGGTCGATGCGTCGGACACATCTGAGCCTGTTCTACCTGGCCGGCTATTTGCTCCCCGCCGGCCTGCTGCTCATGACCGTCCCTGAGTTCGCGCGCAAGCTGCTTCTGTCGAACCGGGACTACGACGACGCGCCATTTCGCCTCGTCGGTGTGCTGTTGGTCGTCCTTGGCATCATCGTCGTCCAGATCATCCGCCACCGAATTGAGGTGCTGTACACGACGACCCTCGTCGCACGTGTCCTCATCAGCCTCACCCTTCTCGCGATCTACGCCGAGACGAGGGACCCGTTCTTCCTGGTCATCCTCGTGATCGTCCTCATCGGCGTCGCCC
>JANMPL010000349.1:0-5625 GCA_031369845.1 Chloroflexota bacterium | reverse complement strand
TGGATGGGCTCGCGAGATCGTCCCCACCGCGAATCGAAGAAGAAGCCGAAGGACAAGCTCGGCTTGCCGAAGCTGACGTCGCTCTCGGAGCCTCCTCCCCAGCAGGCGGAGCTCATCCGGAAGCCTCGAAAGCCAAAGCCCGTCGAGGAAGAGACCGACGAGGGCTGAACCGCCCGCGAGGCCCGTGGCACGGCCTGTCGGCTGATGGTTTGAGCGACAGGAGCGTGACGACACGATGGCGATGACCGGTCAGCGGAGCGTTGACGAGCGGAACGGCGAGAAGAGCGGCGACAAGAACGGCGACCGGCTAGCCGAACGGGCCCAGGCCGAGCGAGGCAAGGCGGTCGACGCCGCGATCCTCTCGATCGAGAAGCAGTTCGGGACCGGCTCGATCATGAAGCTGGGTGCGGTCTCGCGCCAGCAGGTCGACTTCATCCCGACGGGGTCGATCGCCCTCGACCTCGCCCTTGGTGTCGGCGGCATTCCGCGCGGCCGAATCACGGAGATCTTCGGGCCGGAGTCGTCGGGCAAGACGACGGTCTGCCAGCACGTCATCGCGGAAGCCCAGGCACGCGGCGGCGTC
The DNA here is from genome assembly GCA_031369845.1 of Chloroflexota bacterium. GTDB lineage: Bacteria > Chloroflexota > Limnocylindria > Limnocylindrales > CSP1-4 > CF-46. The sequence goes on along the minus strand of JANMPL010000349.1, from coordinate 5,042 downwards.
GCCGCCTTCATCGACGTCGAGCACGCCCTCGACCCCGGCTACGCCCGGGCCTGCGGCGTGAACGTCGACGAGCTGCTCGTCAGCCAGCCTGACACCGGCGAGCAGGCGCTCGAGATCACCGAGACGCTCATCCGCTCGGCGGGCGTCGATGTCGTGGTCGTGGACTCCGTGGCAGCCCTCGTGCCGCGCGCGGAGATCGAGGGCGAGATGGGCGACTCGTTCGTCGGCATCCAGGCCCGGTTGATGAGCCAGGCGCTGCGCAAGCTCACCGGCGCCGTCAGCCGCTCGAACACGTCGCTGATCTTCACGAACCAGCTCCGCGAGAAGATCGGGGTCATGTTCGGCAACCCGGAGACGACGCCCGGTGGTCGCGCGCTGAAGTTCTACGCAAGCGTCCGCCTTGACATCCGGCGGATCGAGACGATCAAGACCGGGACGGAGTCGGTCGGCAACCGGGTCCGGGTCAAGGTCGTGAAGAACAAGGTCGCACCGCCGTTCCGCGTCGCCGAGTTCGACGTGATGTACGGCGAGGGCGTCTCGAAAGAGGGCGGCCTGCTCGACGTCGGCGTCGCGATGGATGTCGTGTCGAAAACGGGCGCGTGGTTCCAATTCGGCGAGACACGGCTCGGCCAGGGCCGCGAGGCGTCGAAGGACTTCCTCAGGGCCAACGCGGACATTGCCGCGGACATCGACCGCAAGATCAGGGGCAAGATCAACGAGGTCGCAGTGCCGGTCGAGGGCATCTCCGAGGCCGAATGACGGGGAGGCGCCGCGAGAGTTTCTCGGAGCGGCGCGAGCGGCGCGCCGAGATCGACGATCCGGCGGTCGTACTCCAGGCCGCCGCTCGATTCCTCGAGGCACGCGCCCGATCCGTTGGCGAGGTTCGACGCCGGTTGACGTCGGCGGGCTATCGCGCCGACCTCATCGAGGGCGCGATCGACCGCATGACCGAGCTGGGCATGCTCGACGACGCGTTGTTCGCGCGAGCGTGGGTCGAGTCTCGGGACCGGGCCCAGCCGAGAGGGGAGCGCGCGCTGCGGCAGGAGCTGTCGCTCAAGGGAGTCGACCGGGCAGTGCTCGACGTTGTGCTCGCGGACCGGCGGGCGGATCGATCGTCTGATGCCGGCGATGTCGACGAGGCGGCGGCCGAACGGCTCCTCGCCCGCCACGCCCGCGCGCTCGAGCGCGTCGCGGACCCTCGCGCTCGCCGCCAACGCGCCTACGGGCTCCTCGCTCGGAACGGCTTTGACCCCACGACGTGCGCAAGTGCCTCTGCTGCGCTCATGCGTAACGCGGATAACGACGATGAAGTCGCCGCGGAGTAAGGCTCTTGGCCACGTATTCACCCACGGACTCGTAGGCCGAATGCACCTTCTTGGGCACGGCTCAAGCCCCCGCTTCTGAACGATTTCATGCGTGGCCCGTTCGCCAGGAAGGGCGGGGCGTCCACGGTGCAGTCGCTCCCGGAGCGCCCGGAGTCGCTCCCGGAGTGCCGTGGGCTCCTCCAGTCGGGCTAGACACCGGATCCCGCTGACCGGCGCTATCGGCCGGTCGAGACCTGTTCCTTGGCCCAGGCGTAGAGGGCGTCGTAGACGGGCAACTCGAGGGCAAGTTGGCGCTGGTCATCGACCTCCAGGAGAGCGAAACCATCGGCAATCGCCTCGAGCCCAGCCGACTGGGCAGTGGCATCGCGGTCTTCTGAGACATCTGCGCCATGCACGATTCGCGCCATCAGGGCAACGGCCGGATCGTCGATCTTGTACTCCACAATCAGCGTCTCGAACGAGCACATCCCGTCGCGGTGGGTATACCTGGCGCCAGGCGCGTCGAAGCTCGTCGCACCTTCGCGCTCGGCGTACGCCAGGACCTCGTCCTTGGGCACGTACACGATTTCTGCGTCCGGATCAATGAACTTGCGGATCAGCCAGGGGCAGGCGATCCGGTCGGTTCTGGGGTGCTCGCGAGTGACCCATTTCATGTCGTTCCTCGCTCCTACCTGCCGAGGTACCGCCTGATGCCGAACACGATGCCATTGGCGTATTGCGTCCGGCCCTGTCGGGTCGTCATCCGGCCGGCGTCGGTTGCGTTCTTCATGTTGCCGAGCTCGATCATGACGATCGGGACGTCGGACCAGTTGAGCGTGCCCAGATTGGTCCGGGTGACGAGGCCGTTCGTGGCGTAGTAATTGGCGATCGCCAGGCCCGCGTCGGTCAATCCGCTCCGCATCGCCGTCGCGAGAACGGCCGATTCGGCCCGGATGTCGTCCGTATACCCGCTGACAAGACCCGGCTTCATGACGAAGAAGCCCCGATGGGTCGCGCTGGACCCGTCGCCGTGGATGCTCACCGCGAGGTCCGCGCCGACCTTCTCGCCGAACTTCCCGCGCACGTCGACGCACGGCCCGAAGCCGGTATCGGTCGTCCTCGTCATGTACACGTTCGCGCCGAAGTACTCGAGGCTGGCCTTGACACGCAACGCCACGTCGAAGTTGAACGCGTGCTCCGGGTAGCCGCTGAGCGTCGACGTACCCACCTGATTGCACGGCTTGTAGCCATTCCCGATCCAGACGGGCTGGCTGATCTCGCTCGCATGGGCGGCATTGCCGCCGTTGTGACCTGGATCCAGGGCGATGACGACGCCCGACAACGGGGCGAAGGCGCGGACGATGGGCTCGGGACGCCCTGCCGCCAGCACTTGTGGTGCGCTGAGCGCAAGGGCGAGGCTGAAGGTGAGAAGAATTCGAGGCAGGCGCGGGGAGACTTGCATGGACCTAATGATGACCCCCGCCGCAACCCGAACGGCCCGAGGCGGTAATCCGCCGAACATGGCCAATGATCCACCGGGGGACTGTTAGGCCAGTTCGCCACCCTGTACGTGGCCCATGGGAACCTGCGCCACGCACGAGCCGGCACGTCAGATCCTGGTTTCGGGCGCCCGATCAGGCCTACGAGTCTCCCCGTGGCTATCTGGCCACATTGGCGACGATCGACCGGCCACCGGGGGCGTTTGACCCCTGCCGCCGGGCGGCCGTAGGCTACGCGCAGAGTATCCATGCGCCGCCCGAGCGGCGCCTGCAACGAGAAAACGGCGCGATCGTGACCCAACGGTGCGTCTCCCGGGGAGCCACCGCGTTCCCGTCGTAACAGTCAACGCCACGAGCGCGCCGTCCTCACGCACAAGTTCCTCCGGTCGTGATCGACCGGACGGGAGGACGAAGATGGAACCACTGGTCATCGTCGCGGCCGCCCTGCTGGGCGCCGTCGGCGGAGCCGTGCTCGGCATGCTCGCCCGCACCTACTGGTCGTCCCAGTCGATGAAGGCCGCGCACGCCGAGGCACGTCGGATCGAGGCCGAGGCCCGCGCCCGCCAGAAGGAGCTGATCCTCGAGGCCAAGGACGAGAAGCTCCGCATGCAGGGCGAAGCAGAGGACGAGGCTCGAGCCCGTCGCAACGAGTTGTCGGCGCTCGAACGGCGCCTCCTCCAGCGCGATGAGCAGCTCGATCAACGCACCGACATGCTCGAGCAGCGCGACCGCAAGCTCCTGGAGCGCGAGATCGAAATCGACCGCGCTCGCGAGGAAGTCGCCAAGGCGCACCTGGAGCAGGTGGCCGCCCTCGAGCGCGTAAGCAGCGTCTCAGCGGAGGACGCCAAGGCACTCCTGCTCGAGGCCGTGCGCGAAGAAGCGGAGCACGACGCCGTCAAGCTCGGTCGGGCGATCGAGCGGAAGGCCCGCGACGAGGCGGACGAGAAGGCCCGCGACATCATCGTCACCGCGATCCAGCGGGTTGCGGCAGACCACACCGCCGAACACACGGTCACGGTCGTCCACCTGCCGAACGACGAGATGAAGGGCCGGATCATCGGCCGCGAAGGGCGCAACATCAGGGCCCTCGAGCAGGCTACCGGGGTCGACCTCATCATCGACGACACTCCGGAGTCAGTCGTGCTGTCGGGCTTCGACCCCGTTCGTCGCGAGATCGCACGTGTCGCGCTGACCAAGCTGATCGGCGATGGCCGGATCCACCCCGGACGGATCGAGGAGGTCGTCGCCAAGGCCAAGGCGGAGGTCGACCTCATCATCCGCCAGGCCGGCGAGACGGCGGCCTACGATTCAGGCGTGCCGGGGCTGCCGCCAGAGATCATCAAGCTGCTCGGTCGGCTGAAGTACCGGACGAGCTACGGCCAGAACGTGCTCAACCACTCGATCGAGACCGGGCGCCTGGCGGCCGTCATCGCAGCCGAGATCGGTGCTGACATCCAGATCGCGAAGATGGGCGGTCTTCTCCACGACATCGGCAAGGCCGTCGACCACGAGGTCGAGGGTCCGCACGCCGCGATCGGGGCGGCGATCGCCCAGCGCAACAACCTGCCGTTGAAGGTCATCAACGGCATCGCCGCTCATCACCAGGAAGTCGAATACGCCTGCCTCGAAGCGCCAATCGTCCAGATCGCCGACGCTATCAGTGCCTCGCGGCCCGGCGCGCGCGGCGAGACGATGGACACGTACGTCAAGCGGCTCGAGGACCTCCAGGCCATCGCCGAGAGCTTCGCCGGCGTCGAGAAGTCATTCGCCGTCCAGGCCGGCCGCGAGGTCAGGATCCTCGTCCGCCCGGAGGAGATCGATGACCTCACTGCAACCCGCCTCGCCCGCGACATCGTGCGCAAGATCGAGGAGCAGCTGACCTACCCGGGCCAGATCAAGGTCACGGTCATCCGCGAGACGCGCGCCGTGGAGTACGCGAAGTAGGGCTATTAGCCGCGGGGCCTGGGTCAGTGCTGCCGTCTGAACACCGCGCTGCAGTAAAAGGCGACCGTAAATCGCCAATGCGTCGCCTTGGGCTCGGCGCTTCCCTGCTCAGTCGAGTCAACCCATTGAAGGGAAAGCTCGTCGCCTGACAAGGTCGCCTCCAATGTGTATGTGTCGAGGTTGCCGGTCTCGCCGGGCGTGAGCACCAAGCGCGTCCCAGAGAACGTGAACGTTCCTGACTCGCCGACCTGCATCGCCATGTCCGGGGTTTCCTCTGAGTGTGTGAACGCCGTCC
>JANMPL010000325.1:0-1873 GCA_031369845.1 Chloroflexota bacterium | reverse complement strand
ATCTCGCGTGGATCAGCGCCCCAATGCATGAACGCAGACCCCATCGGTGGCGGGACGTCGACGCTTGGATGGATCGCCCGGAGATGCTCAACCACAGCCGCGAGCAAGGCTGTCGGCGCCGGGGCGCCATCGGACACCCCGCCGGCCAAGGCGACGACTGGTGCGTTGTCCAGCCCATCGGTGTAGGCCGCGAGGATGGCCGCAGGCATATCCGATCGACCGTCGAAGTAGAAGACTTTCCGGTTCGGAAGGTCTGTCGTCGTCCGGATGCCCGTGACCCCGGACCCGTCGTGGCGCCACCACGGCCGGTCGAACCAGAGGTATAGCTTAACGGCCGGAAAGCCTTCCACCGAGTCGTAGATACGGCGGTGCGCCGGCGTATCGATCACCGAGGAGTCCTCGGCGAGCGCCCGCAGCGCGCTTATCGGCAGCGCGAGAACAACCCGGCGCGCAGCAGTCGCCGCCCCGACCGCAAAGTGCAGCCGCGCAAGCCCGCCGTCGACGGTCAGCTGCCGAACGTCGTGGCCGAGCCTGATCGACCCACCCGCGGCTTCGAATCGCGCCGCCAGCTGACCAGGGATGCGATCCATCCCCTCGACAGGCACGCGGGCCTCAGTGTTTGGGTCGTTGCCGCCGAGCAGGAACTGGATCGCGTCGGCGGCGTTGTGGGGCCGGAGGCCGGAGTCATACCCGAACGCATCGGTCGCAAACCGATGGCCAGCTGGGCTGCGAACCGTTGCAATGGCCTCGGCTATAGACCAATCGATCACGCGTCGGTCGAGGTACCGGCCCCCCGAACGAAGCTGCCGCCACTGGTCCGCGTCGAGCGACTCGGCGTCCGGGACGACGCTCAGGAAGGCTTCCCGAGCAAGATCCATCGCCGATCGACCCCGTTCGTCGGCGCGAAGGTCGTAGCCGGCGCCGGCCTCAGGGTCGGCCGGGCCGTCGCCGAGCCGCCCCCGCAGGAACGAGCGCTCTGACCCACCCCACGTGTCGAAGGCGCGGGTCGGGATCTCGAGGTCCGCGATGACAGACGCGACCCTGCGGTGACTGGTGAGGTAGCGCATGCCACCGAGCTCGATCGGATGCTCGACGCCAGGGACCTTGACTGATCGGAGGCGCCCCCCAATCCGGTTCTGCCGCTCGAACACCGTAATCGACCAATCCGGTCGCGCCCGCTGCATCGCGTCGGCAACCCACGTGCCAGCCGCCCCCGCCCCGATCACTGCAAGGTCGAGGATGTTCGCCGGGCGCTCAGCGTCAGTTTGCACCGCCTCTCCTCCTGAGGACTACGAACGTCAGGACCGCGAGCACGCGGCGGTGGTCTCGCGAATGAGTACCGAGTCCTCGGCGATGACGACGCGAAGCGGCGGGGCCTGCATGCGCCGAATCATGCGCGCTCCTGACCGCGGCCGCGCGATACTGTCTCGGGAGGATTGCCAACGCGATGGGCACACACCGGGTCAGCGTCCACGTCGCCGTAACGCCGGTTCGTGTCTTCCGCCTCTGGACCAACCTTGACCGGATGAAGGACTGGGTCGAGGGCGTGACGCGCATCACCGACGTATCGGGACCCGTCGGCGAAGCGGGTACGACCTACACCGTCTGGTTCGGCCCGATGGCGAGTCGCACCGAGGTCCTCGAGTCCGACTGGCCGCGCTTCCATCGGACTCGCTTCGGCACATGGCTGCTGGCCGGTGAATCGAGCGTCCGTTTCGAGGCCGAAGGCGACGGGACGCGGATCGATCAGGAGTTCCGCACCAGGGGCGTGATCCCGGCCATCATGGGACGCATCTTCTCGAAGGGCTCGTATCGCCGGACATTCCAGGGCGAACTGAACGCGTTCGCTCGGATCGCGGAGGCGGAAGCGGCG
>JANMPL010000310.1:0-6373 GCA_031369845.1 Chloroflexota bacterium | reverse complement strand
TCCTTGTGCTCCGGGAACAGCGAGCAGGCGAGGAATCGCCCGTTCCGCCCCAACCGGATCACCATCGGGTGACCCTCGGAGCAGACCTCGTCGCTGGGCTCGGTGGTAACGTCGCTCCGCTTGATCCGCTTGCGAACGTCGTCCACTTGGTCCTTGAGCGGCCCGAAGAAGGCACGCAGCAGCGGCACCCACTCGCGCTGACCGTCGGCGACCTCGTCGAGCTCTTCCTCCATCCGCGCGGTGAAGGCCACGTTCACGTACTCGCCGAAATGCTCGACGAGGAAGTCGGTCACGACGTTGCCGATCAGCTCCGGGTGGAGTCGGCGTTCCTCGATCCGGACATAGCCCCGGTCGAGGTTCGTCAAGATCGTCGCAGCGTAGGTCGAGGGGCGGCCGATGCCGTGCTCCTCGAGGGCCTTGATCAGGGTCGCTTCGGTGAACCGCGGCGGCGGCTCCGTGAAATGCTGCGTCGGGGTGACGTCGCGGACGGTCGTCTCGTCGCCTTCCTTGACCACCGGCAGCGTCTTCTCGGCGTCCTCGTTCTCGGCCGCATCGTCGTCGCGACCCTCGGTGTAGACCGCGGAGAACCCGTCGAAGAGGGTCTTCGTCGCGCTCGCCCGGAGCTCATACGGGTCGGCCGCGAGCTCGACCGTCGTGGTTTCGAGCTCCTTGGCGGCCATCTGCGACGCGAGCGCGCGCTGCCAGATCAGCCGGTACAGCCGTAGCTCGTCGTTGGGCAACGACCCCCCGAGCGAGTCGGGATCGCGCCGGAAGGCGGTCGGGCGGATCGACTCGTGGGCCTCCTGGGCGCCCTTCGACTTGGTCTTGTAGACCCGACCCTTCGGCATCGTGTAGGCCTCGCCGAAGCGGCCACGGATCACGTCGCGGGCCTCGCCCATCGCTACGCCGGCGATCGCGGTCGAGTCGGTTCGCATGTAGGTGATGAGCCCGACGTGGCCCTCCGGCGTGTCGGCGCCCTCGTACAGCCGCTGGGCGACCGACATCGTCCGTTTTGGGCTGAAGCCGAGCTTGCGGCTCGCCTCCTGCTGGAGCGTGGAGGTCGTGAACGGCGGGGCCGGGCTGCGGCTCTGCTTGCGGGTGCCGAGTTTCGTGACCCGCGGCTTGAGGTCGCGCAACGCCGCGACGTGGCGGGCGGCCGTCTCCTCATCGCCGACGTCGAGCGCGGCGCCATCGATCCGGACCAGCTCGGCGGCGAACACTGCGCCATCGGCGGTCGCCAGCAGCGCCTCGATCGTCCAGTACTCCCGGGCCGTGAATGCGGTGATCTCGCGCTCGCGCTCGACGACGAGTCGGACCGCGACGGACTGGACACGGCCGGCCGACAGGCCCGAGCGAATCTTGCGGCTCAGCAGTGGGCTCAGCGTGTAGCCGACGAGCCGATCCACGATCCGCCGCGTCTGTTGGGCGTCGACGAGGTTCGTGTCGATCTGGCGTGGGTGGGCGAATGCCTCGCGGATCGCGCTCTCGGTGATCTCACTGAAGGTGACGCGCTGGGTCTTCGACGCCGGAACGTGGGCGGCCTCGACGACATGCCAGGCGATTGCCTCGCCCTCGCGGTCAAGGTCTGTTGCAAGAAACACCATGTCGGCCGACTTCGCAGCCTTCGTGATCTCGGCGACCTGCTTCTTGCGATCCTCCGAGATGACGTACTCCGGGGCAAAGTCGTTGTCGACGTCGACCCCGAACTTGCCCTTGCCGGGGTTCTCGGGGAGATCACGGACGTGACCGTATGAGGCGAGGACCCGATAGTCCTCGCCAAGATAGCGTTCTATGGTCCGCGCCTTGGCAGGCGACTCGACGATCACTAGGTTCTTTGGCACGGCCGGGAGTGTAGCACTGGGTCCTGCACGGCCAATCGACCGGGGATTGACCGTGGCTTTGCGCTCAGAACGCCTTCCCCGGCTGATGTTCGCCGCGTGAACACGTGCGACCACTCCAGCCGCCGGATCCGTCGAGACCGTTCATCGGCTGAGCGGGATCGCCACTCCTGTGTCCCCACGAGCCAGAATCGACAGCCCTGTTCACCTGCCGAGGGACTCGGCGCCGGCGCGGCACCAGGCGCGTCGCATGTGTTCAACGGGCGAACAGGCGGAGGGGAATCCGGAGTCGTTCAGACGTCGCGGATGCGGCGGAGGAAGTCCTCGTCCAGCTCCAGGTCGGTCTCGGCCTCCGCGGCCTCAGCGGCCGTCACGGCCGCGGCCGCCACGGCCGCCGCCTGGGCGTCGGACGCGGGTGTCTCGATCCCTGCCAACGCTGTCGAGGCCGGTGGGATCTCGAGGAACCGGACGTGGAGATACGGAAAGTAGAAGACGCCCTCGCTCCGCTCGACGAAGACCGGCCGCTTGCCGTCCATCGTCCGCAGGTTCGTGCACAGCAGTCCCTGGTCCAGCGCCTGGGGCATCTGGAAGAGGTCAGCGAGGACCGGCTGCTCGTTCAGCAGATGGATGACAGCGTTCTTGATCACCGCGGCAGGCCGCCGATCATCGAGGGTGGTAGAAGTCCACAACGAGGCGGACCCGGCCTCCCGACACCCAGACGCCGATACCAGCGCGGTCGTACTTCGCATTCATCAGGTTGACGTAGTGGCCGCCTAGCGGACTCCACGATCGCTCGCTCTGGAAGAAGAGATGCGAGCCGAGGACGGCCGATCTCGGGTTTCCGGATCGGCATCCGAGGTTCTCGGCCCAGATGTAGCTTGTGTAGCCGGCCGCGCGGAGCCGGTCACCCGGGTTGCCGCCGGAGAAGTGGGTGCACGCCCCAGAAGTGGCGAGCTTCTTCGCGTACGGCCGCGAGACGTTCGTCGAGATCCCCGCGTCGAGCTTGAGTGGCGCCACGCTCCGGCCACCAGGACTACTGCAGGTGCCGGAGGACGTGACCAGGCCGCCGGTCCGGGTGCAGTTCATGATGCCGAGGTAGAACGTCTCGACGGCGCCCCAGCTGCCGCCGCCGACCGCGCCACCGGTGTAACCGCTTGAGCTCGAGCTCGACTTCGGCGCTGCGGCCGTCGGCTTCGCCTCGACGGTGATCCGGACGCTGCTCGCGGCCTCGATCTTTGCCCCCGCGGCCGAGTAAGCCGTGCCATTGACCAGCATCTCGATCGAGGCGCCATACGGCAGCAGCACGGCCGGCTTGAAGATGAGGACGCTGTCGTTCTCGGCGAAGGAGACTGCGCCGGCAATCGCCTTGCCGGCAATCGATGCGGTGAACGCGGCCTTCGTGCTCTTGCGATCCATCGGCTGGGTGAAGCGGACTGACAGCGTCGTGGCCTGGTCGACGTTCGTCGTCCCGTGAAGGGGCCGGAAGCGAACGACCCGTGGCGCGGAGCCCGTCGAGACGGCGAGCGTTGGGCTGGCCGCGAGGGACGAACCGGCGGCGTCGACGAGCCCGACGAGGCTGACCGTGTAGGCCGTGGCCGTGGCGAGGGGCGTCGAGGGGGTGAAGACGAAGGCGGACGAGCCGACCGGCGCCTGGGCGACCTCGAGCTCACCGCTCAGCGGCGGGACGAACCTCAGGGCACTCCGAACGGCGCCGATCTCGACCGACTGGTCGAAGGTGATCCGGAACGCGGTCGACACGAGGGCTTCCGCACCGGCCAACGACGTGGCTTCGATCCGCCCGGCGGTCGCGGAGCGCGTCAGGAAGACCGCGCGGGCCGGAACCGCCATCGGCCGGCCGCTCGCGCCCATGGCCCCGGGGCGGACCGTGATCGTGTGGTACGTCGCCGGCGCCCAGCCGCGTGTCGGAGTAATCGTCAGGCGCGTCCCCGCCGCGTCCCAAGATAGCTCAACAGATGCCGAGGGCTCGACTGAGAGCGATGCCGCGACGCTCTTCTGGTCCATCGGCGCGCTGAACGTAATCGAGACTGGCGCGCCAAGGCCTATTCCAGCGGCGACCGTCGAGGTGAACGCGGTGTTCGACAGCGGGACGATCGGCGGGAGCGGTGGCGTCGCGACGGTGCTCTTGGGTGTGACCAGTCCGAACGCGCCAACAGCGATCAAGCTCCCGACGCCGAGCGCCATCGCGATTCTGGCCGCGATCGAGCGTCGAGCGAGGACGGGAACGTAGATCAGGACGAGGACGGGCACGGCCAACAGCGCCGCGGCGAGCTTTCGCAATAGACAGTCTCCTGGCCTGGTTCGCTGGGGGACGACACCACATAGGGCTGTCTGACCGACCGGGTGAGCTCGGACGGCCCGCGGCAGACTAGCACGGCTGCTCGCCGCTGGGCAACCCGCCGATCGTCAGGCTCAAGCGGCCGCGGGCCTCGGCGGATCGGCGTTCGCGAGTCGGCCGGCCGGGCGATAGCGGCCGTAGGCGCTCGTCGCGAGGCCCCGAAGCTCGAGCAGCGTCAGCGCTCCGAGGGTTGTCGCTACTGGGTGGCCTGTCGCCGCCACGAGCTCATCGAGTGTCCCCCGCCCGCGCACGAGCTCGATCGCGACGCTCCGCGCTGTCCTCCCCAGCTCGATGAGCTCAGCTTCGAGCGAGGGCCTGCCGGCGAGCTTGGCCGGAGCCTCGACGTCGAGCAGCCCAAGATCCTCGATGAGCTCCGGGATGCCGGCGACGATCCGGACCTCTTCCGCATAGTCGCGCAGCCAGAGCAGGCAGCCGGCCGAGCGCGGCTCGCCAATGGGTCCCGGGACCATGAAGCACGCGCGGCCCTGTTCGAGTGCCCAGGCGGCGGTGATGAGAGCGCCGCTTCTCTCGGCGGCCTCGACGACGATCGTCGCATCGGAAAGGCCGCTGATGATCCGATTGCGGCGCGGGAACGCGCTTGCCGTGGGCGTCGCGTCGGGGACGAGCTCGGACACGATCGCGCCGCCGTGAGTGACGATCGAGCGGGCGAGGTTCGCGTGGGCTCGCGGGTAGAGCCGGCCGTGGCCTGAACCCAGGACCGCGACCGTGATTCCATCTTCTGCGGTGACGGCCGCCTGGGCGGCTCCATCGATGCCGACCGCGAGGCCCGAGACGACGGCGGCTCCAGCCTTCGCAATCGCCGCCCCGATGCGGGCCGCGGTCAACCGGCCCGTCTCGGTCGGCCGACGAGTTCCGACGACCGCGACTGCGTGCTCGGCGGATAAGGCGGCAACGTCACCGGTGACGAAGAGCACGTGCGGCGGCATCTCGATCGTCCGCAGCCGATCCGGATAGGCCGCGTCGTCGAGCGTGAGAATCGCGACGCCTGCCGCTTCGATCCGCCGGAGCACGGGCGCCGGGTTCCGGGCAACCGTGGCAATGGCCTCCGCGACGAGGCGCCCGAACGATTCCCGCCCCTCATTGACGCCGCCCGCGACGAGCCCGGCGAGGCCGCCCGGCCGGGTCGCCTGGTCGAGGATTGCCAGCCCAGTTCCGAAGCGCCGCAGGAGCGCTCCGAAGCCGACCGGCCCAAGCCCCACGACAGAGACGAGAATCGCCCATGCCTCGCGCTCACTGAGGCGTCGCGGGGTCGCGGCCATGCGCCGCGGATCGGCGACGGCCCGCGGCTCGGTGACGGCCCGCGGCTCGGCGACGACCTCCGCCTCGCCGACCGGTCCGGAGGCGCCGACACCAAGCATTCAGCTCGCCTCACGGGCGCCGAGCCGTGCGGCGGGCGATCGGAAGCGGGCCGCCTCCTCGAGATGGCCGCCGAGGACCGCGGGTGCGCCGGCCAGGTCAGCGATCGTCCGCGCGACCCGCAGCAGCCGCTCCGTCCCGCGGCCACTCAGGCCTTCGAGATCCGCCAGCTCGATCGCGCGTCGGGAAGCCACCGGACTTAGTCGGCACAGCGAACGCAGCTCACGCCCGGAGATTCGTCCGTTCAGGCGGCCGCTGCCGCGCGCTCGCTGGACGCTCCGGGCGAAGGCGATCCGCGCGGCGACGATGGCGGAGCTCTCCGGCTCGTTGCCGGTCATGAGCGCCGCCGGGGCCACCTTCGGCATCGTGATCCACAGGTCGATGCGGTCGCGGAGAGGGCCCGACACCCGCCCGGTGTACTTCTCCGGGACTTCGGGGCCGCAGCGGCACCGTCCCGACTCGTCGCCGGCGAGGCCGCATGGGCAGGGGTTCATCGCCGCGACGAACTGGAAGCGGGCCGGAAACGTCGTCGCGCGACCGACCCGGGCCACCGACACCCGCCCCTCCTCGAGCGGCTGGCGGAGCGCCTCGAGGACGTCGCGTGAGAACTCCGGCAGCTCGTCAAGAAACAGGACACCGTGATCCGCGAGCGTGACCTCGCCGGGCGACATCCGCGGCCCGCCACCGACCATCGCCGCGTAGGACAGCGTGTGGTGCGGCGCCCGGACGGGCGCCTGGCGGACGAGCTCGCGCGGCGCGTCGCCCGCCACCGAAGCCACAATCGTGGCGGCCAGCGCCTCGG
>JANMPL010000292.1:0-6620 GCA_031369845.1 Chloroflexota bacterium | reverse complement strand
GAACTCCGTGGTGATGTCGAGCAGCAGGCTGCCCGGCGTCAGCGCGCCATGCTCGAACGCGGTCGCGTAGACGATCGGCTTGAACGCGGAGCCGGGCTGCCGGGCGCCGTCACCGGCCGCGTCGTACTTCGGCTCGAACTTCGGGCTCGCGAGGTCCTCGCGGTAGTACCCCGCACTACCGGCGTAGGCGAGGACGTCGCCGGTCTTGTAGTCGAGCGCGACGAGCGCTGCATTGTGAATGTCCTTGCCGCGCAGGCCATTGATCCAGGCCCGGTCGCCCTTCGGGATCTCGTAGAGGTCGAGGAGGGCGGCCGCGGACTTCGCGGGCAGGTTCGGGGAGATCGCGGCGGCGGCGAGCCACTTCTCGGCCAGCGCCTGGCCCTTCCAGTCGAGCGTCGTGATGACCTTGTAGCCACCGGATTCGACCGGTGTCTTGCCTTTGAGGATCTCGTCGAGCTGGCGGCGGACCTGCCAGGTGAAGTGCGGGGCTCGCAGCGAGAGCGGCACATCGCCGACGAGCACGACCGGCTCGGCCAGGGCGTTCTTCAGGGCAGCCGGGGTCAACGACGTCCAGCGGGAGGTGGACAGGTTGTTGAGGATCCAGTCACGGCGGACCACGGCCGGGGCGCTCGGCGGGACGACGAGCCGGCCGTCCGCGTCCGGCTCCGCGTAGTTGTAGGGGTCGAGTGTCGACGGCGACTTCGGCAGCCCGGCAAGTAGCGCGGCCTCGGCGGGCGTGAGCTCCGAGAGGTCCTTGACCCCGAAATAGATCTCCGCCGCGGCCGCGATCCCGTAGGCGCCGTGGCCGTAGAAGATCTCGTTGAGGTATGCGGTGACGATCTGTTCCTTGCCGGTCTCACCGGGAAACTCCGCGGTCAGGCGCGCCGATTGGATGACCTCCTTGGCCTTGCGAACGTAGCGGTTGGAGCCGGCGGACGTCGCGCTGCCGGGGAGGAGCCGGGCACGGACGAGCTGCTGCGTGATCGTCGACGCGCCGCGATCGCTCTCGCCGTTGGCATGCTCCGCTGCCGCCGAAAGGATCGCCGCCGGGTCGTAGCCGCCGTTCTCCCAGAAGGAGCGATCCTCGGCCGTGGTGGTCGAGTCCAGGATGAGATGGGGCACGTCGTCGTAGCTCACGACGCGTCGTTTCTCCCGCTGGAACGTCCCGAGCGCGACCTGACCCGAGCGGTCGTAGATCACCGTGGGCTGGGCGAACGTGAGCGAACCGAGCGTCGACGGATCCGGCAGGTCCTGCGACAGGACGGTGACCGCGGCCACGGTCGCCAGGCTGAGCGAACCGGCGACCGCTGTGATGATCATTGCGACCGCGATGAGCAAGACCGCGAAGACGCGCGGGATCCGTGACCCTGCCGCGGCCCGCCGCCGCGGCTGTCCGATGCGATGCAGGGCGGCCGACCTACGACGGCCGCCGGACGACGAGCGCCGTCGCTCCGGGCGCGCGGGGGCTGGGCTCACACGCTCGTACACGTACGGATCTTCGCCCTCGGGGCGTCACGGCGCGTCTCGGGTGTATTCATGCGGAGTTGCAATCCCGTGACGACATGTCGGGCGACTCAATGCGACCTTAGCTCCCAACTCAAGGGCGCTTGACCGATGATCGGGGCGCCCGCTACGATTCACGCCGGAAACGTTCCCCGTTCGCATCAGCAGGGAGTTCAGATCGTCGTGGATTTCGGTTCGTTCTCGAGCGGGTTGTTGACCGGCCTCCGCGAAGGCGTCGAGGCGGCACTCATCGTCAGCATCGTCATTGCCTACCTCGTCCGGACCGGCCACCCCGAGGATTTGGGCAAGATCTGGCTGGGAACGGGAGTTGCGGTGTTCGCGAGCGTCGCCCTCGGGCTGGCCCTCTTCAACACCGTCGGCTCATTCCAGGAGCCGTACGAGCAGATCTTCGAAGGCAGCACGATGCTTCTTGCCGCAGCCGTCGTGACCTGGATGCTGTTCTGGATGCGACGGCAGGCGGCGAGCGTCAAGGGCGACCTGCAGGCGGCCGTCGACCGAGTCGTCGACTCCGGCGGCCCGTGGGGTCTTGCCCTGCTGGCGTTCACGGCCGTCATCCGGGAGGGAGTCGAGACGTCGCTCTTCCTCGTGGGCCAGGCCACGTCCGCACAGACCCATGCGAGCTCTGTCGTCGTCGGCGCGGTCGTCGGCCTGGCGATCGCCGTCCTGATCGGTTACGGCTTCTACCGCGGCAGCCGGCGGGTCAACCTCGCCTCGTTCTTCCGCTGGACGGGCATCGCCCTCATCTTCATCGCCGCCGGACTCCTGAGCCACGCCATCCACGAATTCATCGAGATCGGGGCGCTTGGCTCCGGACCGTGGACGCAGACCGCGTTCGACCTGAGCGGCGTGTTGTCCCACGACGACGGTGTGGGCGCGTTCCTCCGGGCGATCTTCGGCTACTCGGCGACGCCGGAGGTGCTGACGTTGATCGTCCACGTGACGTACGTCGTGGCGACGCTTGGACTCTATCTCCGGCCGTTGCCGCCGCGGGTCCCGCCGGCCCGGACAGCGAGCCAGGTGACCGGCTCTTGACGATCGAACCGGCACGGCCCGCGTCCGATCGAACGATCGTCGTACCCGGGCTGGGACGGCTGACAGTCGAGCCCGACGTGGCCACGGTTCGACTGGGCGTCGCTATCACCCGGCCGACCGCCTCCGCGGCTCGTGAGGCGGCGGCCGCGACGATGACCGCGATCCTCGAGGCGATTGCTGCCGCGGGCGTAGAGCGGCGCGACGTTCGCACGTCGCTCGTCGGCCTCGGCCCGATCACCGACTACTCGTCGGAGCGCGCTCCGCGGGTGACCGGGTACCAGCTGACCAACAGCGTAGAGCTGACCGTCCGCGACCTGGCGGCGGCGGGGAAGGTCATTGACGCCGGGCTCGGCGCCGGGGCGTCGAGCCTCGATGGGCTGGAGTTTCGCCTCGCCGATCCGGCTCCGGCCGAGGACGCCGCCCGTCGCGCGGCTGTCGAGGACGCCCGGCGCCGGGCGGCGACGCTGGCAGCGGCCGCGGACGTCACGCTTGGCCTGGTCGTCGGGATCGTCGAGGGCTCACGCCCGAGCCCGATGTTCGAGCGCGGCGGGATCGAGGGGATGGCGCTCAAGGCGGCCTCGGGCACGCCGATCGAGGCCGGCACTCAGGAGGTAGTCGTATCGGTCACCGTCACGTTCCTGGTCGGTCACTCAGCGTGAGACTGAGCGCAGCCTGAGCACCTCGCCGGTTGCCAGCGCGGTCGCGTAGACCTCGCCGGCCTCATCCTCGCCGAACGAGCTGACGCCCGGGCCGTTGTCGAGCGCGAGGACCGGTTCGGTCGGCCCGTCGGTCGCGGCGTCGATCAGCCAGAACTTCCTGGAGCCGAAGTCCGCGAAGACGTAACCGCCCACGAGGGCCGGCTGCTCCGACCCGCGGTAGACCACGCCGCCGATCACCGTGCTGCCCAGGTCGCGCCCGTACTCCGTGACGGGCGGCACGAGCCCCGGGTCCTCGCAGCCCACGGCGGGCCTGAAGCAATGGGCGCCTTCCATCCGGTTCCAGCCGAAGTTCTGCCCCGACGTGCCGGACCTCACGACGTCGATCTCCTCCCACGAGTTCTGGCCGACGTCGCCGATCCAGAGGTCGTCGGTCGCCCGATCGAAGCTCATCCGCCACGGGTTCCGCAGCCCAAAGACGAAGATCTCCGGCAACGCTCCGGCTTGCCCGACGAAGGGGTTGTCGGCCGGAATGGCGTAGGCGGTGTCGCCCTCGGATTTGTCGATGTCGATCCGGAGGATCTTGCCGAGGAGAGTCCCGAGTGACTGGCCGTTGCCGTGCGGGTCGCCGCCGCTGCCGCCGTCCCCGGTCGAGATGTAGAGGAACCCATCCGGCCCGAAGGCGAGCGCCCCGCCGTTGTGGTTGGCGTATGGCTGGTCGATGAAGAGGACCCTGACCTCAGAGCCTGGGTCCGCCCGATCGGGACTTGCCGCGTCGACGAGGAACGAAGAGACGCGCGTGTCGCCCTCCGTATCGGTGTAGTTGACGAAGACCCTTGGGTCCGTTGGGTAATCCGGATGGAATGCGAGGCCCAGCAAGCCTTGTTCGCCGCCGGCGCTGATCCGCTCCGAGATGTCGAGGAATGGTTCATCGACGAGAGCTCCGTCACGAACGATACGGATAGCCCCTCCCTGTTCGGCGACGAAGAGGCGGCCGCTGCCGTCTCCGGCATGCGTCAGGGCGAGCGGGTCGAGGAGCCCGCTCACGAACGGTTCGAGAGACAAGCCGACGCGCGCGGGATCGAATGCACCGCCAGGCGGCGCCGACGCGGGCGGGCTCGACGTCGGGCCGGGACCGGAGCAGCCGGCGACTACCGCGGCGAGCACGAGCAGGCGAAACAGGCGGCCAAGGTGGGGGGTCATCTCGTCATCCTACGTCCGCCCGTCCGGGTCGATTCCCGGTGCTAGGCTGCCTTGCATGGATGCGTACGAGCTGGCAGATCTAGTCGCCCAGCGAGAGGACTCCGGGCGATCCTACCTCGAGTTCATCTCCGTCCCGGACCTGAGCGTCGGCCTCTACGTCCTGGCGGCCGGTCAGCCGGACCTCCAGCAACCGCACGGCGAGGACGAGGTCTACTACGTCGTCTCAGGTGCCGGGCGGGTCACGGTCGGCGACGAGGTCCGCGACGTCAGGCCAGGATCGGTCGTGTTCGTCGCGGCCCGAGTCCCGCATCGCTTCCACGACATCACCGAAGAGCTCACGCTGTTCGTGGCGTTCGGTCCAGCCGAGGGGTCCCGGGGCTAGCTCCCAGGCGCGGGTCCTTCTAATCGCGGGTCAGAGCCGCGAACTTGAGGGCGAGCTCCGCGCCCCGCCCGACGTCGTCGTGGCGGAAGAACACGAAGGCATCGAGGCCGTCAGCCACGAATGGCGAGATCCGCGCCGCCCAGGCGGCGAGCTCGTCGGCGCTGTAGTCGGGCCGGCGGAGCCGGAGGTAAAGGAACGAGCCGCTTCGACGTATCGCGGGCGGCTCCGAATCCTCCGGCAGCTCTGTCGCGCAGATGGCGGCTCCGGCCTCGCGCAGCTGGGCGAACACCTCGTCGACGTGCCATGAGGGGTCCTGGAACTCGACGGTCAGCGGCAGATCGAGCGGCCAGGCGGCGAGGAGTGCGGCGAGACGGTCGTCGTCACGGCGGACGTTGTCGGGGACGCGGAACAGGATCGTCCCAAGCCGCTCACCGAATTTCCGCAGCGGAGCCGTGAGCCACGGAACGCTCGCCACCGGGTCGACGAGGAGCGACCGATACGAGCCGCCCCGCTGCGCCTTGACCGCGAAACGGAAGTCGGGCGGTGTCGCGTCCAACCACGCCGCAACCTTGGCCGGCGTCGGTTGCTGGTAGTACGTGTTGTTGAGCTCGCAGGCCGAGAGGCGCGTGCCGTAGTGACGGAGGAGCGCGTCTCCGCGGAGGCCGGCAGGGTAGAAGCGTGGCGCCCAGGCCGGATACGCGAACCCGCTGGTCCCGACCCGAACAGTCCCGGTCATGAGCCGGTCCGGCGATCCTCCAGGGCGACGTTGGGGTCGAGGCCCGCGAGGACGTCGCGCATCGCCTGCCCGACGAACTCGAGGTCCGCCGGATCGATCGTATCGATGAAATGCTCCTTGATTCCCCGGAGGTGGGTCACGGCCGCGTTCCTCAGCCGCTCCAAGCCTGCGGCTGTCAGGACCGCCTCGGCCCCGCGAGCGTCGCTCAGGCACGGATCGCGCTCAACGGACCCATCGCGGACGAGGCGGTCGATCAGGCGGGTGACACCGCTGCGACTGAGCAGAACCCGGTCGGCGAGCTGATGCATGCGCAAGCGCCGTCCGGGCGCCTCCGCCAGCTGGAGCAGGGCGTCGTACTCGGGCAGCGAGAGGTCGTGCTCGGCCCGTAGATCTTCGTCGAGCAGGCGCTCGAGGCGGGCGTGCGCCGTCAGGAAGTCACGCCACGTCCCGATCCGCGGGTCCCGCGACGACAGGCTGGGACGGATTCGCTGTGTCGTCATAGGCCAATGATACCGAACCGATAGTTGACAGTGCAACCATTGGGCGATATTGTTGCATATGCAACGACAGCCGTGTCGCTGCGTAAGCCCCCGCGAAACAAGGACACTTCCCGATGACCCTATCGACCCCCATCGCCCCAGCCACGGACGCAACGAGCGGATCTCACTGGACCATCGATCCGGCCCATACCGACATCCTCTTCTCGGCCAAGCACATGATGGTGACAACCGTTCGCGGCATGTTCCATGAGGTCGACGGCAGCCTCGTCCTCGACGAGTCGGACCCGACCCGTTCGTCCGGCGAGATCCGGATCGCGGCCGGGAGCCTCAACACCGGCAGCGCCCAGCGCGACGGCCACCTCCGTTCGGCCGACTTCTTCGATGCCGAGCATTACCCGTGGATCACCTTCCGCTCGACCGCCGTCGAGCACGCCGGCGGCGATGAGTACCGGTCACGGGCGACCTGACGATCCGCGAGACCACGCGGCCCGCGACGTTCGATGCGACGTTCCTCGGGTTCTACAACGGTATGCAGAGCGGACGCCGGGCCGGGATCGCGGCGCGGACGAAGCTCAATCGAAAAGACT
>JANMPL010000291.1:0-1939 GCA_031369845.1 Chloroflexota bacterium | reverse complement strand
CAAGCGGGCGATCGCTGCGATGCGCGACGCTGGCGTCGCGGTCCTCGAGCCGCTTCCGCGCTGACGCCATGCAGCTCCATCTGGTCGACGCCACCTACGAGCTCTTCCGGGCGCACTACGCGCCGCGGCCCGACGTCCGCGGGACGAACGGCACGATCCTGTCGGGCGTGTCGGGGCTGTGCGACCAGCTCATCTATCTCCTGCGCGAGGAGGGCGCGACGCATCTGGGTTGCGCGACCGACAGGGTGATCGAGTCGTTCCGCAACGACCTCTATCCGGGCTACAAGTCGAGTGCCGGGATGCCACCGGAACTCCTCGCCCAGTTCCCGATCGCCGAGGCGGCCATCGAGGCGCTCGGGATCGTGCTCTGGCCGATGGTCGAGTGGGAGGCCGACGACGCGATCGCGGCGGCGGCCGAGCGCTTCGGCGCCGATCCATCGGTCGAGCGGATCCTCGTCTGCACGCCGGATAAGGACATGGCCCAGCTGGTCATCGATTCGCGCGTCGTCCTGTGGGATCGGCGACGCGGCCTGACCTACGACGACGCCGGGGTTCGGGCGAAATGGGGCGTCGCACCGAAGTCGATCCCCGACTGGCTGGCGCTCGTCGGCGATTCGTCGGACGGTTTTCCGGGCCTTCCGGGCTGGGGCGCGAAGTCGGCGGCCGCAGTGCTCACGGTGTATGGATCGCTCGAGGAGATCCCGCCGCGAGCGAGCCACTGGGAGGTGCCAAGTCTCCGGGGCGCGCCCGTCCTCGCCGCCACGCTCCGGGATCATTGGGCGGAGGCGCAGCTGTACCGCGATCTCGCCCGACTGCGATCGACCGCCGACGGCGTCCCGATCGCCCAGAAGTCCGCGGCGGATCTTCTCTGGGAGGGCGCCCCGCGCGACCGCTGGGAGGCGTTCTGCGACGAGTGGGGCCTGACGCGGCTCCGGTCGCGGCCGCATCGCTGGCTGGGGGAGTAGCGGCCCCGTCCCGCGCCCCGGCCGCGCGGCATTGCGGCCCCTAGCGAACGAGTTCGAGGATCCTCGCGTGGTGCGCGGCAGGGGCCGCAAAGGCGCTGACCGCCCTGGCCCCGCGCCCGATGTCGAACCAGGCGCCGCCGTCAATGCTCGTCACCGTCGCCCCCGCCCGCTCGGCGATGAGGCCCGCTGCCGCGATGTCCCAGTTCGACATGCCGCCCTGCTGGATGAAGGCGTCGAACCGGCCGTTCGCGACGTACGCCAGTGCCAAAGCCGACGAGCCCATGGATCGGGATATCCGGACCTCCTTCCGGACGGCGCGTGCCCGCGTCGAAGCGGCGCGACCGGACAGGGACATCTGGATGACGAAATCGGTCAGCTTGTCTTTGTCGGACGCCGTGATCGCGCGGTCGTTGAGCGTCGCGGGGCCGTCGGCCGTGGCTGCGAATAGCTCGTTACGCGTGGGGTCGAGCACGACGCCCGCGGCCGGCCTGCCGTCCACCGCCAGCCCGATCGACACGCAGAAGAACGGGATGCCGTTGGCGTAGTTCACGGTTCCGTCGATCGGGTCGATGATCCAGACGCGGCCGGTTCCGCTCGTCGGTGCCTCGCCCTTGCTCGCCGGGTGGGCGCCCGACTCCTCGGCGAGGATCGCATCGTCCGGAAAACGTGCCCGGATCGCTTCGATGATCAGCTCCTCGCTGAGGTGATCGACCTCCGTCACGATGTCGCGGGCGCTCTTGTAGTCGACCCGCTCCACCTTCTCGTAGCGATCCATGATCAGCCGGCCAGCGGTCACGGCGATCGCGGTCGCAAAGACGAGGTCCTCGTGGAAGGCGCCGGGTGGGCGCGGCGGTGCCTCCGGCCGCAGGGGGACGGTCACGGCGCGCTGCACTCCGCCTTGAGCGGCCTGACAGCCGTCCCGAACCCAAGCAGCCGGTGCTCGAGCCGGATCGTCCCCTTCGGCGGGATTCGCG
>JANMPL010000284.1:0-9118 GCA_031369845.1 Chloroflexota bacterium | reverse complement strand
ACACACCCAGCGTAGCGAGGGCTCTCGTCTCGTTTCTCAGGTCCGACCACGCCTCACTGCGCGTCCAGCCCCGGTGTCACGGACGTTTCTGGACGCGCTCAGACAGTTACGGCACAGGCTCATGGTGCGGCCGCCTGCCGTTCGACTTGTTACACGCGTGGGTGTGCGGTCCCCCAGCCTTGAGGAACGTCGATCAGCGGGCGGCTGCGCCCTCCACGTCCCCGATCAGCTGCTCATGGAGGAGCGCCTCGCACTCCGTCCGGCCGATCGCGATGACCTTGTCACCCTCCTCGAGGAGCGTGTCCGGCCGCAGCGGAGTGGCGATTCCGTCGCGGATCACCGCGAACAGCGAGCAGCCGTCTGGAAGATGCAAATCCTGGGGCGACCGGCCGATCGCCGGCGACCCGGCCTGGAGGTGGGCCTCGATGAGCTCGAGCTCGCCCTCGCCCAGCGCCGCAAGGTGGAGGAGCTCGTGGACCGGGATGTCCTGCTCGATCGATCCCAGGATCATCCTGGTCGGGCTGATGATCTCGTCCACGCCGAGGTGCTTGAACAGCAACTCGTTCTTCGGGTTGTTGACGCGGGCGATCGTCCGAGGCACGTCGAAATGGTGCTTGGCCATCTGGCAGATGACGAGATTGTCCTCGTCGTCGCCGGTGACCGCTGCCACGATGTCGGCCCTGTTGCAGCCGGCCTCGCCGAGATACTTGCCCTCGCAGCCATCGTGCGGGATGACGACCGAGCCAATCTCGTCGGCGATCTGGTCTGATCTGTCGCGGTCCTTCTCCATGAGGACCACTTCATGGCCGGACTCGATGAGCTCCTTGGTCAGGTAGTAGCCGACTTTGCCGCCGCCGACGACGAGAACGAACATGATCAGGCCTCCTGCGGCGATGCGGCGGGCGCAGTCGGCGCGCTCGGCGCAGCCGTCGCGCTGGTCGCGCCCGCGGACGTCGCCGCGTCCGGGATGGGTTCGTGATGGTCCTCACCGCCCGGATGGCTTCCGGTCGGCGCGAGGATGCCGCTCCGGCCAGTAACCGACAGGCCGAGGAACGCGTTCACCGCGTCGGCCATCATGTTCGTCCGGCAGAGCGTCGCGATGCCGAGGTCCGCGTAGGCCTCGGCTCGGACAGGGTCGTTGATCTTGGCGATGACGCGCTTCGCCCCCAGGGCCTCGTGGGCGACCTGGGCGGCCATCACGTTGCGGTTGTCGCCTTCCGTCATCGAGATAAAGATGTCGGCGTCTTCGGCGCCGGCTCGGCGGAGGGTGTCCTCGTCCGTGCCGTCGCCACGGAGCGCGTTGCCACCGAATGTCGACGGCAGCCGCTCGAAGGCCCGCGTTGAGGGATCGATGACGATCACCTCGTGGCCGGCCCGGTCGAAGGCGTCGGCGAGAACCGCGCCGACGCGGCCACAACCGACAATCACTGTCTTCACGTCGTCTCCTCGGGGATCGGCTCGCGCACGACCCAGACTGCACAGGGGGCGTTCTTCAGAACGTACGGAATCGTCCGCCCGATGGCGAAGTCGCCCCCGAACCGCTTGCGATATGGAAGGCCCGTCACGAGGAGATCCGCTCCCCGTTCGCTCGCCTCGTCGACGAGCGCCGCGCCGACGTCCCGGGCCTGGAGGAGGACCGGCTCGAGGCGCGCTTTCGCCGCTTCGGCAACCGATTCCGCTTGGTCCAGGACCCGCTGCGCCTCCTCCGACTGGCCGGCGACGTCGGCATCGAGCGGCAGCGTCCAGTCGATCTCGACGACGTGGACTGCGATCAGCTCCACGTTGCCACCCTTTGCGCTGGCGAGGGCGGTCACGAGGCGCACGATCCGGGCGTCACTCGAACCGCCGTTCAGAGCGATCACCACGCGGCTGAACGGTGGAGTCAGGGCCTCGGGCACGGCCGGAACGATACCACCGCGGCATCATTGGCTCGTTGGCATCGTCCCTGGATCGGGCCGATCATCGGCCGACGCGTCCTCCCGGCGATACGGCACGTTGACGACGACGGTGTGCGGCCGACCCAGGAGTGAGCTCCGGAGGCGTTTGACCGACTGGTTGTAGAGGATCCGCTCCCACCACCTGCGGGCGACGTATTCCGGCAATACGACGAACGTGACGGGGGCCTCCTTGTCAGGCGGCCAGGCGGCGTCGAGGACGTCGAGATATGCCTCGAGGGGACCGACGAGCGCCCGATATGGCGACTCGACCACGACGAGCGGCACACCCGGCATCTGACGCTCCCATTGCTTGCGGAGGGCGTCGGCGTCATCCGGCTCATCGGTGATGAAGACAGCCCGGACGTCGTCGGCGATCGAGCGAGCGACGTTGACGGCCTGGACCACGGCGCGGTTCAAGCCCGGGATCGGGACCACGACACGCTCCTCGCGGTGGGGGGCGTCGAAGACGACGTCGTCGCGGACCCGCAGCTCTCGCCGTGATGCGCTGTACTGGCGGTTGATGAAGAACATCATCGAGACGAGGATCGGGATCAGGAGGATCACAAGCCACGCGCCGTCGCGGAACTTCACCGACGTGACGACGATTGCGACGATTCCCGTCAGGACGGCGCCGACGGCGTTGATCACGATCCGGTAGCGCCAACCACCGACCTTGTGGCGGAGCCAGTGCCGGACCATGCCGGACTGACTGATCGTGAAGTCGATGAACACGCCGACCGCGTACAGGGGGATCAGCGCGTGGGTGTGGCCGCCGAAGATGACCACGAGGCTCATCGCGATGACGGCGAGGATGATGATGCCGGCTGAGAACGCCAGCCGGTCGCCGCGGTACGAGAACTGGCGGGGCATGAAGCCGTCCATGGCGAGGACCGCTGCAAGCCGCGGGAACGCCGCGAAGCTCGTGTTGGCCGCCAGGAACAGGAGCAGCGCGGTGAAGGCCTGGAACGCATAGAAGCCGATCGAATCGCCGCCGTAGACGATGCCCGCGACCTGGGCCACTACCGTTTTCTTCACCGGCTCATCCACGGGGAAGACCGCGAAGTTCGTCGCGAGGAACGTGATGCCGACGAAGAGGACCGCCAGGATGCCGGCCATCGCCATCAGGGTCGTCGCCGCGTTCTTCGACTCGGGCGGCCTGAAGGCGGGAACACCGGTCGCGATCGCTTCGGTTCCGGTGAGGGCGACCGCGCCGGACGCAAAGGCCCGCAGGAGGATGAGGATCCCGACGGCCTGGGTCGTATGGTCGAGCGCGGCGATCTCCTCGGGCGAGGGCGCCCGATGCTCGCCGAGGACGACGATCCGGAATGTGCCGATCGCGATCATCAGCAGGGCGCTGCCGAGGAACAGGTAGGTCGGGATCGCGAAGATGTTGCCGGACTCTCTCAGACCGCGCAGGTTCCCGATCATGATCAAGAAGATCGCCGCGACGCCGACGTAGACGGAGATCGGCCCGACGGCCGGGACCGCGGAGGAGATCTGCTCGACCGCCGAGGATGTCGAGACCGCCACCGTCAGGGAGTAGTCGATCATGAGGGCCGACGCGGCAACCAGGGACGCGAGCTTCCCGAAGTTCGCCTTCGAGACCGAGTACGAGCCGCCGCCCGAGGGATAGGCGATGCAGATCTGGCGATAGCTGAAGGCGACGACGGCGAGGAGGCCGGCGATCGCGATGCTGATCGGCAACGAGTAGGTGAGCGCGGCCGTCCCGATTCCGACGAGCATGAACGCCCGGATGATCTCCTCGGTCGCGTAGGCCGACGAGCTGATCGCGTCCGAGCTGAAGATCGCGAGCGCCTGCTTCTTCGACAGCCGCTCGCCGATCTCCTCTTCCGATGCGAGCGGGCGCCCCAGCGCAAGCGACTTGATCGAGGCAAGCGCCCGGCCAACGCGTGTCTTCGGCTGGCTGGCTGCCGCTTTGGCGACCAGCTGATTCGGCCCGGAGTAGCGGAAGTACGGCGAGTGGGGACGCTCGACCCGGACGCGCCGATCGGCGAGCTTCCGACCCTGGAGCGGACGACGGCCGCCGATCATTCGGCGACGCTCACAGCCCGTATGACAAGCGTTCGACGAGACGGCTCGGCAGGCCGGCGGCTTGCATCGCGCCCTGCACGGCGTCGATATCGTACGGCGTCCGTCGCCACGTGCATTGACCGGCGTCCGTGTCGAGGACGAGGTAGCTCGCCGTGACGATGCCGTCGCGCGGCTGACCGACGCTGCCGGGATTGATGAGCGCCCGCCGGCCCGTGAGGCTGAAGGTCGATCCCGCGGCGGGCTCGATCTGCTCGACGCCGCCGTCGTGCTCGGCGTAGACCATCGGCAGGTGGGTGTGGCCGTACAGGCCGAAGTCGGTCGTCAGCGCGGCGAGATTCGCCCGGGCCACCGGCACCGACACGATGTATTCCCAGAGCGGCTCGCGGGGGCTGCCGTGGACGAGCCCGAACTGGCCCTCCGTGTGCCGAACGGGGAGCGCGGCGAGCCAGTCCCGGGTCGCGTCGTTGATGCGACGCCGGGTCCATTCCATGGCCGCGCGAGCATCGGGGTTGAACCACTCGATCTCGTCGCCGCCGACCGCCGCGGCATCGTGGTTGCCGCGGACGCCGACGGCACCGATGCCGGCAAGGCGCTCGACGACGCCATCGGGTTCGGGGCCATAGCCGACGACATCTCCGAGATGCCAGACGGCATCAATCGAGCCGAAGGATTCAATCACCGCGTCGAGGGCCGCGAGGTTGGCATGGATGTCCGAAAGGACCGCGACGCGCACGGGATCAGCCTAGCAGCAGCGCCCGGTCGATGAACCTCACCAGGGCCGCCGACGGCGAGCTGCCGGATCCCTGGGGAAGCCGTCGGCGGTCCGACCGCGCTTCGTGATGACGACGAGGCGATGCCCTTCGAGGCCCTCGGCCAGCACGGGGAGCGCGTCGATCTGGCCGCCTCCCATGGCGGCCATCGCTCGTTGCGCAGCCGCGGTCTCCTCGACGATATCGCCGCCCTTCCAGGCGACGAGAAAGCCGCCCGGTACGAGCAGCGGAAAGGCAAGCTCGACGAGCTCATCGAGCCCACCGACCGCCCGGACGGTGACCACCGGCCACCGTTCGCGATGGCGAGGGTCACGGGCAAGCTCCTCCGACCGGGCGGCCACCACGGCGATCCGCGGGGCGAGTCCCGTTGCCTCGACGGCTGTCTCCAGGAATGCGGCCTTCTTGCCGACCGATTCGACGAGGGCGGACCGCGTAACCGGCAGGACGGCGGCCAGCGGGATTCCCGGAAACCCGCCACCACTGCCGAGATCCAGGAACGCGCCGACCTTTGCCCCGTTGACCCGCCGCGCCCGCAGGATGGGCGCTGCCGCCAGGCTGTCGACCACGTGCCGGACCGCGATCGACGCCGGATCGCGAATCGAGGTCAGGTTGATCGCCGCATTCCAGGCGATGAGCAGGCGGACGTGGTCGGTGATGATCCGACGAGCCTCCGGGGCCAAGTCAACACCGAGCTCGTGGAGACCCGGATCGAGGGCGTCGTCGAATGCGGCCGCGAGCAGTGGAAGGTCCTCAACGCGCGTCGGGAGCGGTTCCCGCGGACGGTCCAGGCACCCTCCTGTTGGTTGTGCCTCTCGGGGCCGTCCAGGATCCGCTCCCGGCGTCGTAGTTTATCGCACCGCCGGTCGGGTCCCGGTCTTCCGTGACATGTCCGGTTCGCGGCCGGGTTTCCCCGTGCCCCTCGCAGGTCCCAGTACCCGAGTGACCGTAGTGCGGATGCCGGAGACTACCGGCCTTCGCAGGCCCCAGTCAACGGGGTTATCCACCAAATCGGCCGACCGGCGCGAGGTTGTGGATAACGAGCGTCCCGCGCCGGGATCGGGGCTCCTAGAGGGGGCGGAGCCGGACCGGCCTGACGTCGGATCGATCGCCGGCGGCGAGTCCCGCGGCCCGGTACGGGCCGATCGCCGACGTGCCGTCAGCGGCCGGCGCCGCCCCGCGACCGCCGAGCGCCATGGCCCGGAGCACCGCTCGCTCCTCGAGGCCGATCTCCTCCGCTGCCAGCGCCCTGGCGAGCGCGGCGGTGACGAGCGTCGAGTCGATAGCGGCCGGGCCCGGAAGAGCGAGGACGAAGGCGGATCCCGATCCCGGGACGGAAGCGACCTCAAGGTCGCCCCCCATTCGCCGTGCGAGGTCGCGAGCGATCGGGAGGCCGAGGCCGGTGCCCGTGATCCGCTCGTGAGCCTCGAGCCGGTGGAAGCGTTCGAAGATCCTGCCGCGATCTTCGGCCGCGATGCCGGCGCCGTCGTCGATGACCGCGACGATCGCCACGGGACCGTCGAAGCGCGCCGTGAGCTCGATGTTGCCGCCTGGCGCGGTGAACTTCAGGGCATTCGCGACGAGGTTCGTCAGGATCTGCTCGACGCGTCGGCGGTCGCCGGTGGCCGACTGCAGGCGGGGCGGCAGGGTCGTCCGCAGCCGGATGTCGCATTCAAGGGCGATCGGCAGGAGTCCGCCGACGACGCGGGTAGCGGCCTCAGCCACGGAGAATTGCTCGATCTCGAGCTCGAGGGTCCCCGACTCGAGGCGCGACAGCTCGAGCAGGTCCCCGACGAGGTCCGCCATCGAGCCGACGATGCCGAGGCTGCGCTCGAGGAAGTCGCGCTCGACCTCCGGTTCGGCGACCTTGCCGCCGAGAATCAGCTCCAGATACCCGCGAAGACCCGTCAGCGGGGTGCGGAGCTCGTGGGCGACGATCGACACGAAACGTGTGCGTTCGGCCTCGGCGGCGCGGAGCGTGGCGAGCTCGCGGTCGGTCGCGAGTTGCTCGGTCACGAGCGCCAGCGCCACGGCCGCGTGACGAGCGAGCTGGGGCGGGAGTCGTTCGGCCAGGCGATCGGCGCGGCCGGGTCCTTCGAATTCGAACCCGAGGACGACCTGGCCGGCGCTCGGGATCGGCAGCATCGCGTACCACGGGCCGCTGGTGGGGCTGGGTTGGGGCGCGGATGGCTCGAGCGACACGACGGGCCGATCCTCGGGCTGCGGCTCGTCGCTCTCTGCCTGGTGCCCGCGCGTGGCGCGCGGGACTGCTCGTCGTTCTTCGGCGCCGACGATCAGAGAGATCGGTGCCTGACCGGACGCGGCGCGTTCGGCTCTCGAGCGAGTCGCCCGGGCATCGAGCCAGCTCGCGAGCGCCTCGGCCGCGGCCGGATCCTCGCCCGGCACCACGGAAACGGCGCACCGTCGCTCGATTCCATCGGCGAGCACGGCCGCCCGACGCGCGCCGGCGGTTCGGGCAAGGAGTCGCAGCAGGCCAGCGAGCCGCGCCTCGGCGCTCGTGTCGGCCGCGAGCACGTCGAGCGCGCGCGCGAGGAGAACCTTTTCCTGGTGCGCCCCGCGGTCTTCGGCGCGTCGAAACGACGCTCGCCGTTCGGTCAGCGGCGGCGGTGGCGAGACGGTGGGCGGCTGGACTGGCAGCCGCGGCTGGCGCGGATCGAGCATCTGACCCCTGAAATCGCTCCGTCAGGTCGGAGCGGCGGCAACCGATCGGTCAAGGCAATCGTCGGTGGCGTGGTGCGTGTGGGAAATCCCCCGTCCGGTTGCAGCTTTGCTCCGGAAGTACCGGTCAGGCGGAGCGGCCGCTCCCGCGAACGGGCCGGCCGAGCGTCCGCCGAACGACGTCGATCACCTCGTCGACATACTGATCTGCCTCGCCCCGCGCGGCGGCGGTCCGGACACAACCCTGGACGTGATCCTCAAGAACGAGGACCGAGACGGCATCGACCGCGGCGCGCAGGGCCGCCGTCTGTTGGAGGATGTCGACGCAATACTCCTCGCGCTCGATCATCCGGGCGATTCCGCGGACCTGGCCCTCCATCCTCGACAGGCGACGGACGAGGCCGGCCTTGTCCTTCGAGTAGGAATGGCGGAAGTGCTCGGGCGTTGGTTCGGCCGCCGTGCGGCCGTTGGGCTGTGGCACGTGTGGCCTCCCTGCTCTGGCGCGCCGCCCGAACGCGGGCGTCAATCGATGATACCCCCAGGGGGTATTCAGCCGCAATCCGGGGCGATCGACGCGCTTCGCAGCACGAGGCAGTAGACTGACCGCCGATGGACCCGCGCGACCGCCTCCCTCCGTTCGCGAACGGCGTCGACTGCGGCGTCTGCAGCCAGCTCGTCCCCTTCGAACGGATCCGCGTCCTCGCCAGCCGCGACGACCTGATGTTTGTCGAGCTCGATTGTCCCGGATGCAAGAGCGAATCGCTCGGCATCATCGTCGAGTCGGGTGGCGGCGAGGCCGGCTCCGATGCCCGTTACGGGGAGTTCCTGCCCGCCGATGACGCCCGGTTCCGCGAGGCGCTGCCGATCGGCGCGGACGATATCCGAACGGTCCGCGAACTCCTGGAACGGGGCGACCTGGCCGCTTTCGTCGGGCCATCGCGGGACGCACGGG
The DNA here is from genome assembly GCA_031369845.1 of Chloroflexota bacterium. Classification (GTDB taxonomy): domain Bacteria; phylum Chloroflexota; class Limnocylindria; order Limnocylindrales; family CSP1-4; genus CF-46. The sequence continues at coordinate 731 of JANMPL010000284.1, read as the reverse complement.
GCGGCGGGTCGCGAGCGTGACGGCGACCTCCGCGGCGGGATCGGGATCCAGCCGTCGGGCTCGTCGGGCAGCGGCACTGCGGTCCCGGATTCCGGCGGAAACGGACCAGACCAGGCTCCCGCGCCTCGATGAGCCGTCGCAGCCCGGCTCGCTTCAGGAATCGCCGCCCGGCGAACGCCTGCCACCGCCCGAACGCCCTGCCTTCGCCCATGCGAGCGAGGCGGAGATGGCCCGGATCCTCGACTTCTACCAGGTTTGCTGGGAGTACGAGCCGCACACGTTCCCGATCCTCTGGAACCTCGAGGGGATGGTGGTCGAGAGCTTCTCGCCTGACTTCTGGCTGCCGGACCAGGATCTCTACCTCGAGATGACGACCCTCCGCCAGAAGCTCGTCCGCAAGAAGAACAGGAAGCTTCGCCGCGTCCTCGAGCTCTATCCGGACCTGCGGGTGAAGCTGTTCTACGCCAGGGACTTCCGGGCCCTCATGCTCAAATTCGGCAAGCTCGCCCTCATCGACGAGCTGTCCGGTACGCCCGGCCAGGTCGTCCCGGAGCGCCCCGCGGTGGCGATCCCGGATGAGCTCGAAAGCACGGGCACAGGCGCGAGCGGACTGGTTGACCCGGACGTCGAGGGGACCGTCGGGCCATGACCAGGCCGATCGATCTGGTCGCCGATGTCGGCGACGTCCTCGTCACGGAGGAGGCGATCCAGGCGAAGATCGCCGAGCTCGG
>JANMPL010000224.1:0-1579 GCA_031369845.1 Chloroflexota bacterium | reverse complement strand
CGACGGGAGGCCAAACGACTCCCCGGCGTGGATCGTGATGTGGAAGTTCTCCCGACGGATGTACTCGAAGGCGTCCAGGTGGCGAGTCGGGCGGTAGCCAGCCTCAGGCCCGGCGATGTCGAACCCGACGACCCCGGCGTCTCTCCAGCGGACGGCACACTCGGCGACCTCGACCGATCGCGCCGCCTGGCGCATCGCCGTGACGATGACCTTCATGACGATCGGATCGCCCGCGGTTCCCGCCCGGTCCATCCCGATCTGGAAACCCTCGAGGTTCGCCTCGACGACGTCGTCGAGGCTCAGCCCGCGCTCGGTCGAGAGCTCCGGGGCGTAGCGCACCTCGGCGTAAACGACACCGTCGGCCGCGAGGTCCTCGGCGCACTCCGCGGCGACGCGAACGATCGCATCGCGCTCCTGCATGACGCCGACGGTGTGGGCGAACGTCTCGAGATAGAGTTCGAGCGATTTGCGGTCGGCGCCTCGGCGCATCCACGAGGCAAGCTCGTCGGCGTCGGTCGTCGGCAGCCCGTCGTACCCGGACTCGCGAGCCAGGTCGATCATCGTCGCCGGCCGCAGCCCGCCGTCGAGGTGGTCGTGGAGGAGCGCCTTCGGTGCCTGGCGGATCGTGTCGAGCGTGAGCATCGGTCCCTCGGAGCGAACTCCTCGATGGTAGCGCCAGCCAATCGAGGTCATCGGTCATTCGACCGATGCCCCCGTGACGCCGATGCGTACACTCACGCCCATGAGCCACGTTGGATCCGTCCAGTGCCCGATCATCGTCGGCCGCGACGACCTGCTCGATCTCGCCGGTCGCCGCCTCGACGAGGCCGCGGCGGGGCATGGCCAGATCCTGCTCCTCGCGGGAGAAGCGGGGATCGGGAAGACGCGGCTGCTGAACGCCATTCGACAGATGGCGCGGACCGCGGGATACGTCACGGTCAACGGCTCGCTCGCACCCCAGGATCGTGACCTGCCGTGTTCGCTGGTCCTGGACCTGGCGCGGACCTTCCGATCGACGCCTGGATTCGAACAGCTCGGCGACGCTCTCCTTGGGATTCGTTTTGACGAGGATGCCGACGCCTTGGGGTCGCGCCGGCTGTTCGTCCTTGACGTGGTCGACCGAATCATCGCGACCATCGATCGCCCGCTCCTGCTCGACCTCGAGGACATCCAGTGGGCGGACGAGATCAGCTTGGAGATCGTCGGTGAGCTCGGACGACGCGTCCGCGACTTGCCCGTCCTGATCGTCGGCGCCTACCGCACCGAGGAGCTGCCACCTGGCTCCCTGCTCCGCGAGTGGCGTGCCCGGCTGATCGCCCAGCGCCTTGCCGAGGAAGCGCGGCTGAGTCCACTGACATACGACCAGACCGCCCTGATGACGACACTGATCCTCGCGACCGGTCTGCCTGCACCGCGCGAGGTCGTGACGGCGGTCTACGAGCGAACCGACGGCATCCCGCTCCACGTCGAGGAGCTGCTTGGCGCGCTCGGCGAGGATGCCCGGAGCGATGGCCGAAAGATCCGCGACGCCCAGGTCCCCGATACGATCGAGGATGCGATCCTGGTCCGGATCGCCCAG
>JANMPL010000202.1:0-5449 GCA_031369845.1 Chloroflexota bacterium | reverse complement strand
GTCGAGAAGCAGGTCGCGATCCTCTACGCGGCGACCACCGGCAAGCTGGACGACATCCCGACGCCGCGGGTCAAGGAATTCGAGATCCAGTTCTACCGCTTCCTCGAGACCGAGCGCCCGAACATCCTCGAGGAGCTCGGCGGGACGAAGAACCTGACCGACGAGCTGGCTTCGGCCCTCGACGAAGCCCTCGAAGAATTCCGCAAGTTGTTCCTGGCGTAGCTGGGCAATGACCGAATTAGCACCCTCAGTCGCGTCCAGCCGCCCGCCCACCGAGGTCCCAGGCGGAGCTCCGCGACGCCATGGGCCCGAGGTTTGATGCGTGGCTAGTCAGCGAGAGATTCGACGCCGCATTGCCGCCGTGAAAAATATCAAGCAGATCACGCGGGCGATGCAGTTCGTGGCCGCGTCGAAGCTGAAGCGCGCCCAGGATGCGACGATCTCCGCCCGGCCGTACAGCCAGAAGATCGACGAGGTCCTCGCCGACCTCGCGACGGTCCTGGGCGGCGACGAGCACCCGCTCCTCGCGAAACGCGAGGGTGGCAAGCGTCTGATCGTGCTGATCACGAGCGACCGCGGACTTGCCGGCCCCTTCAACACGAACACGATCCGGTTCGCGGCCCAGGCCATCACCGAGCACAAGGGCGACCTGGCGGTCGTTACCGTCGGCCGCAAGGGGCGCGACGCGATGCGCCGGTCCCGTGTCCCCATGGAGGCTCATTTCGAGGGGTTCGGCGATCGGCCGTCGTTCGCAGATGTCCTGCCGTTGGCGCGTCTCATCACAGACGACTACCTCGCCGGGACGTATTCCCGCGTCGACATCGTCTTCAGCCAGTTCGTGTCGACCCTGACCCAGCGGCCGGCGCTCGACACGCTCTTGCCGATCGAGCCATCCGAGGACACGGAGGGCATTCCCGGCAACCAGTTCATTTTCGAGCCCAGCCCCGCAGTCGTCCTCGAACGGCTCGTGCCGCGCTACATCGCGACCCGCCTCTTCCAGGCCGTGCTCGAGAGCAAGGCGAGCGAGGAATCGAGCCGAATGGTCGCGATGCGGAATGCCACGGACAACGCTGAAGACCTGATCGAGGACTACACCCTCGCTTACAACAAGGTTCGCCAGGCGAACATCACCCGCGAAATGATCGAGATCGCGTCCGGCGCCCAAGCCCGCTAGACGCGCGAAGCCGCACCCCAGGAGGCAGACGAAAACCCATGGCGACCGCCACAGCCGAAGCCAAAGGCACGGGCCGGGTGATCCAGATCACCGGACCCGTCGTCGACATCGAGTTCCCACCCGGCCAGCTGCCGGCCATCTACAACGCCGTCGAGATCCAGCGGGAAGGGCCGCCGCTCGTCTGCGAGGTCCAGCAGCATCTTGGCAACAACTGGGTCCGGGCCGTGGCGATGACGACCACCGACGGTCTCGCCCGCGGCATTTCCGTGCTCGACACGGGTGGCCCGATCTCAGTGCCTGTTGGCGAAGTCACGCTCGGTCGGGTCTTCGACGTGCTCGGCAACCCGATCGACGAGAAGGGTGACGTCGACAGGTCCAAGACCCTGCCGATCCATCGGTCGGCGCCGGCATTCGACCAGCAGACGACCGAAGTCGAGGTCTTCGAGACCGGACTCAAGGTCATCGACCTGATCTGCCCGTTCAAAAAGGGCGGCAAGATCGGCATCTTCGGCGGAGCCGGCGTCGGCAAGACGGTCATCATCCAGGAGTTGATCAACAACGTCGCCAAGGAGCACGCCGGCGTGTCGGTGTTCGCCGGCGTCGGTGAGCGCTCGCGCGAGGGCAACGACCTCATCCACGAGATGACCGAGTCGGGGGTCATCAAGAGCACGGCCTTCGTGTTCGGCCAGATGAACGAGCCGCCCGGCGCCCGCCTGCGGGTCGGCCTGTCGGGGCTGACGATGGCCGAGTACTTCCGCGACGAGGAGGGCCGCGACGTGCTCCTCTTCATCGACAACATCTTCCGCTTTACCCAGGCCGGCTCCGAGGTCTCGGCGCTCCTGGGCCGGATGCCGTCGGCGGTCGGCTACCAGCCAAACCTTGCGACTGAGATGGCCGCCCTCCAGGAGCGGATCACCTCGACGAAGAAAGGCTCGATCACGTCCCTCCAGGCGGTGTTCGTGCCGGCCGACGACTACACGGACCCGGCGCCGGCCACGACGTTCGCCCATCTCGACTCAACGATCCGCCTCGAGCGGGCCATCGCTGAGCTGGGCATCTACCCGGCCGTCGACCCGCTCACCTCGACGTCGCGGGTCCTCGACCCGAACATCGTCGGCCAGGAGCATTACGACGTCGCCCAGGAGACCAAGCGGGTGCTCCAGCGCTTCCAGGACCTCGAGCAGATCATCGCGATCCTCGGCATCGACGAGCTCTCCGAAGAGGACAAGGCCACGGTTGCCCGGGCTCGGCGCCTCCAGCGGTTCATGAGCCAGCCGTTCACCGTCGCCGAGGTCTTCACCGGTCGCGAGGGCAAGTACGTCCCGATCAAGGAAACCGTCGCGTCCTTCAAGGAGATCCTCGAGGGCAAGACCGATACCCTCCCGGAGCAGGCGTTCTTCCTGGCCGGCACGATCGAGGACGTCCGGGCGAACGCCGAGAAACTGGCCTCCTGACATGCCTCTTCAACTCGAGATCGTCACGCCCGAGAAGCAGGCCTACGCCGACGAGGTCGATGCCGTGACGTTGCCGGGCAGCGAAGGCGAGCTCGGCGTGCTGCCGCATCACGCGCCGCTCGTGTCGACGCTCGGCGTCGGCGAGCTTCGAATCCGGAAAGGCGGCACGGAGGAATCCTTCGCGATCGTCGGCGGCTTCCTCCAGGTACTGCCGGACAAGGTCGTGGTCATGGCCGAAACGGCCGACATGGCGTCGGAGATCGATCTCGAGAAGGCGCAGGATGCCCGACGGGAAGCGGAGCGTGCTCTCGAGGCCGGTCACATCGAGGCCTCGGACCTCGCCACGGCACGCGTCGCTCTCCAGGCAGCGCTCCTCCGAGAACGGCTCGCTCAGCGCCGACACCGCGAGGGTCCGCGTCGGCGCGGATAGCACAACTTGGCGGACGCAAAGCCATTTCACTGGGAGTTCACCCCCGAGCCCGTCCCGCATGAGGTCTTCCGGATCGAGGGCGGCCGGCCGCTGCACGGGACCGTCCCGATCAGTGGCTCGAAGAACGCCGCGCTCAAGATGCTCGCCGCGGCGACGCTCACCGGCGAACGCTGCCGGTTCACGAACGTGCCGGAGATCGAGGACGTCCGCGTCATGGCCGAGACGCTGCGCGACCTCGGCGTCGTCGTCGACCACCCGGCCGCGAACACGTACGAGGTCGCATCGGGCGATGTCGAGTGGCTCTTCGTGCCGCTCGAAGCGGCGGCCAAGATGCGGGCCAGCTTCATGTTGCTCGGCCCGCTGCTCGCCCGGTTCGGTCGGGTGATCATCAGCAACCCTGGCGGCGACCGGATCGGGCGGCGGCCGGTCGATCTCCACGTCGATGCGATGCGCGCGCTCGGTGCCCAGATCGACTACCGGAACGGCTACTACTTCGCCACCGCGCCGGGTCGCCTCCGCGGAACGGAGATCCGCTTCCCGTTCGTGTCAGTCATGGGCACGGAAAACACGATGCTGGCCGCGACACTCGCCGAGGGCGAGACAGTCATCCGACCCGCCGCGCAGGAGCCGGAGATCGACGATCTCATCGCATTCCTCCAGAAGATGGGCGCCGATGTCCAGCGGACCTATCCGGACACGATCGAGATCCAGGGCAAGAAACGGCTCCGCGGCGCCGAGCACCATGTGATTCCCGATCGGATCGAGGCGGGGACCTTCGTGGTTGCCGGAGCCGTAACGGGCGGCCAGATCACGCTCACCGGCGCCCCTTGCGACCACCTCGGCGCGTTCATCGAGACGGTCGGCCGAGCCGGAGTCTCGCTCAATTGCGGCCGCGACACGATCGAGGTCGACGGGAGTTCGATCGCTGAGGGAGTTCACGCGGTCGACATCGAGACGGCGCCATACCCGGGGCTTGCGACGGACCTCCAGCCGCCGACATCGGTGCTGTTGACCCAGGCCCGCGGCGTTTCAAACATCCACGAGGCCATCTTCGAGGACCGCCTCGAATGGTTGACGGAGCTCAACCGGATGGGCGCGAAGGCCGAGATCCGTGACGGCCACCACGCGTCGATCACCGGACCCACGCCGCTCCACGGCGCTGAAGTGGAGATCGGCGATCTCCGTGCGGGTGCATCGCTTATCCTCGCCGCTCTCGCCGCGACGGGTACCACCACGATTCACGGCGCACACCACGTGCACCGGGGGTATGAGAACATCGAGCGCAAGTTCCTGGATCTCGGCGCCAGGATCGAACGCCTCGCAGAAGGGAACGACTCGACCAACTCATGAAGATCGGCATCGACCTCGGCACCGCCAACGTCCTCGTCTACGTCAAAGGGAAGGGGGTCGTCATCACGGAACCGTCCGTCGTGGCGGTCTCCGACGACAACCGGATCGTGGCCGTCGGCGAAGAGGCCCGCGAGATGATCGGCCGGACGCCCGGCAACATCCAGGCCATCCGCCCGATGAAGGACGGCGTCATCGCCGACTATGTCATCACAGAGGCGATGCTTCGCTTCTTCATCGCCAAGGCGACCAAGGGCCGGATCGGCTTCACCCGACCGGAGGTGATGATCAGCGTTCCTGCCGGCGTGACGTCTGTCGAGAAGCGGGCAGTTCGGGACGCAGCCCTCAAGGCCGGCGCGAAGGAGGCCTACCTGATCGAGGAGCCGCTCGCGGCGGCGATCGGCGCCAACGTGCCGATCAGCGGGCCGTCCGGGAACATGGTCATCGACATCGGCGGCGGAACGAGCGAGATCGCGGTCATCGCCCTTGGCGGGATCGTCGTCTCCACCTCGCTGCGGGTGGGCGGCAACAAGTTCGACGAGCACATCGCGACATACATCCGCAAGAAATACAACCTCATGATCGGCGAGCGGACGGCCGAGGAAGTGAAGATCCAGATCGGAACCGCCCTGCCCCTCGAGCGTGAACTGACGATGGAGGTTCGCGGCCGCGATCTCATCGCGGGCCTCCCGCGGACGATCCCGATCACCAGCTCCGAGGTCATGGAGGCGATCGAGGCTCCCCTGCAGCAGCTCGTCGCGGCGGTTCGCCTGGTCCTCGAGCAGACACCACCCGAGCTCAGCTCCGACATCATTGACAAGGGCATGGTCATGTCGGGTGGCGGCTCGCTCCTGCGGAACATCGACAAGCTGCTCACCCAGGTGACCGGCGTGCCGTGCCACGTGGCCGAGAACGCGCTGAATTGCGTCGCCATCGGCACGGGCCTGGCACTCGAGCATTTCGACTTCTTCAAGAAGTCGCTCGTCTCACAGGTTTAGGGCCGGCACTTGGAATTGGCACCCTCAGTGCCGAGTCGGCACCCTC
>JANMPL010000199.1:0-2802 GCA_031369845.1 Chloroflexota bacterium | reverse complement strand
GCTCCGCCGAGAGCTCGGCCATGAGGCCGGTGACGACGCTCGAGTCCATTCCGCCACTCAGAAAGCAACCCACGGGCACGTCGCTTCGTAGTCGGATGCGGACCGCCTCCCTCAACACCTCGAGACAGGCGTCCCGATCGTCTTTGAGGGACCGATTCGTCTTCGGCTCGTAACGCGGCTCCCAGTACCGCTCGATCCGTGGCTCGCCGCCATCCCATACGAGGACGCTCGCCGGTGGCAGCTTGTGGATCCCGGCCAGGATGGACAGCGGCGAGGGAACGTACTGATAGCCGAGGTAGATGGCGAGGGCGTCCCGATCGACCGTGCGCTCGACGGACGGGTCCGCGAGGAGCGCCTTCAATTCTGATCCGTAGCTCAGTCGCCCGTCGGCGAGACGCCAGTAGATTGGCTTCTTGCCCAGCCGATCGCGGGCCAGGATCAAACGCGCGCGGGGTACGTCCCAGAGGGCAATTGCGAACATTCCGCGCAGGTGATCGACGAACCGCTCTCCAAAGTCCTCGTAGAGATGGACGATGGTCTCCGTATCGCCGTCAGATCGCAGAGAGTGACCGCGGGCTGCCAGCTGATCTCGCAGCTCCACGTAGTTGTAGATCTCGCCGTTCTGAGATGCGACAACGGAATTGTCCTCGTTGCCAAGCGGCTGTCTTCCACCGGCGAGGTCGATGATCGACAGACGGCGCGTGCCGAGGACGGCACCGGGCTCTTCCCGGATGACATGCTCGTCCGGACCGCGATGGGCCAGGGTCCGAAGCATGGCATCGGCCAACCGCGCGTCGTCCGGTCGCAGGCCCCGCGGATCGGCGATGCCCGCAATGCCGCACATCGCTTAGGTCCCCGAAGAGGCGCAGCACCCAGGCTGTAGGGCGGGCCGACCCGCAGGCGGCCGGCCGGGTGCGTACCTGTTCATGTGCGGGGCAACACTACCCGATCGCTCGGTCGCCAGATGGTTCGGCATCGCCTGGCCAATGCGCGGCCCTGACCGGGCGCTGGCTCGCCAGCACCCGCTCTCGCGTGAAGCTCGCCTGTGCGACGCCGGCCGCCATCAGGAAGAACGCGCCGGCAACGGTCTGAGCGCTCCCAAGTGTGTCCGCGGTGAAGGAGAACGCCAGGAATGCGCCGACCACCGCCAGAGACCCGACCCAGGGGCCGGGGCCCGCTTGCCACATCGGCACGACGATCGCTATGAGCAAGGCGCCCAGCAGGCCAAGCCCGATCAGCCCCTGCTCGGCCGCCACCTTGAGATACAGGTCGTGGGCGGAGGTCAAGATCGATTGGCCCGAGTATTTGGGGCTGATCTCGCCGAACGTGGAGAAGCCGTGTCCCGCCAGCGGGGCGTCGAGGAAAGCTCTGACGGCCGATTCGGCCATGAGCGACCTCAGACGGTCGCTCTCGGCAATCGCGGCCTGGGCGGCGGGAGAGGCCTCACCGAACGTCTGCCCAAGGCGCACTTGGATGAACACCGGATAGATCAAGATCGCCGCAAGAGCCGCAACGGCTGCCATCGCTGCGGCGGCTCGCCATGATCGTCGGGCAAGCGCGGCAATTAGGCCAACTCCCAATGCAATGCTGGCCGTCCGCGAGAACGTCAGCACGAGTGTCAAGACTGACGGCGGAACAATTGGTAAGAGCCAGTTGGCGCGATCGACGCGCCCGTGAGCGAAATACCAGATCGCGGTGGCGATGATCCACGACAGGCCACAGGCGAGGGCAAGACCAAGAAAGTTGGGGTTGGCGATTACGCCAGAGGCTCGGTCCTCGGACGCATTCGGATGAACCAGCCACTCGAGACTGAACACGTTCAACAAGCCCGGCTCGACGAAGTGGACGAAGGCCACACCCACGACAACGGCGAATGAAATCAGGAAGGCTGCGTGATAGGGAGCCAACGCCCTACCCGGCAACACGATCAGCCCCACGGCGAAGACCGACAGGATGATAAAAAGCTGGTCGTATTGGCTCAATGCGCGGAGCGGAATCGCCCCGCCGAGCGCGCGCACGCCGAGGAACAGCTGGAAGGCCGTCAGGGCGAGAAACGCCGCCGCGCACCATAGGGCCGGGCGGGCTGATTGCGGAACGCGGGCGCCGCTAAGCGCGAACCGGGCCAAAGCCGATGCCAGGCCTATCCCGGCCAGGAGAAAAATCGGGCCATGCGGCGGGAAGCTGTGGGGGTGATTGAACGGAAGCATCGTCAGCATGGCGAGATAGCCGAGCTGCGGCCGGACCACGAGCATCAACGCGATGACGATGTACGCGGCCGCGGCTAAGCGCGGCGTGTTGCTGATTCCCGCCACGAGCCAGGCGAGAAATGGCAGAAAGCCGACGCCAGCCTCGACCCAGGCTCGCACGTCCAGGTCGGACGCATCGGCTGTCAACGGCTGTGGCTGTGCACGTACCGCGCTATCGGTCGCCGCAGACCGTGGCGTCAACGCGAGGAGCGCCGCGTGTCGGCAGCGAGCGTGACCATCGGGCATGTCTCCCGTGGACTGATAACGTGCGACGGAGTGTAGGGTAAGACCGTCATCGGCCTGTCGGCTGCCGCCGCGCCGGCGCGTGCAGGCGAGGATCGTCCGCTGGCTACGGCGCGTCGGGCCGCTTGAGCATGACGATGCTGTGGCCGACCTGGGTCAGAGCCAGCGCTCGCAGCCATGGGCTTCGTTGGATCGGCCCGAGAATGAACCGTCGCCGCGACCCGCGAGCCACGGTCGGGTCGCGTGGGCTCAGGAGGTCCACGAGCGAGTAGAACTGCCCGAAGCCGCTGTCACGACCGAGCTCACACAGCTG
>JANMPL010000537.1:0-2497 GCA_031369845.1 Chloroflexota bacterium | reverse complement strand
CCTCGCCGTCACGGTTGCGATCATCCCGCTCGCCGAGCTGTCACGGACCGGCAACGGGTTCGACGCTCCATTCGTTATCGCATCGGCGGTGGTCCTGCGGGTGATCGTCGTCGCAGCCGTGTCGGTCCCGACCGACCACTTACCGCGCGAGGCGATGCTCGCCCGGCGGCTCGACAGCGTGCTGCAGATCGCCCAGCGGTTGGCAACGACGCTCGATCGAACGGCACTGCTGCGAGCGATCGTTGACGAGACCCATCGCGGGATCGACGCCGATGCGACGGTCCTCAGACTCGTCCATGACGACCGGCTCGAGGTCGTTGCCTGGGCCGGTATGGACGACGCGATGGCGGCCCGGCTGCCGGTGTTCAGCCAGGGCGAGAGCTGGTTCGGTGAGATCTCCCAGAGCGGTCGGCCGTGGGTCGTCGACGATTCGCGGCGGGCCGCGGTCGCGCCGATCTATGACCGCTACACCGGCGTGTTCGAGTTCCGCGGCGACATCGTCGTGCCGCTCATCCACGAGGGGAAGGTCATCGGCTCGCTGTCGGCCGTCACCTTCGAGCCCCGCCGATGGGAGCAGAGCGATGTCGCCTTCGTCTCCGCCCTCGGGACGCACGCGGCGATCGCCCTCGAGAACGCCGACCTGATCGCCCAGACGCAGCAGCGGGCCGCCCATCTCAGCGTCCTCCAGGCGGCATCCGCGCGCCTCAGCCGGGCGAGCGGCATTGAGGCCGTCGGCCGAGCGATCGTGGAGGAGACGCGCCAGATCATCGACTACCACAACGCCCGCGTTTACGTGCTCGAGCCAGGCGGCGAGGTGGTCCCGATCGCCTTCGAGGGCATGGTCGGCGCCTACGAGAAGGTCGACTTTGCGCTGCTTCGCTGCCGACTCGGTGAGGGATTCACCGGCTGGGTTGCCCAGCACGGCGTCCCGCTGCTTATCGACGACGCGAACCTCGACCCGCGTGGCGCCAATATCCCCGGCACCGACGACGTCGACGAGTCGATGCTCGTCGTGCCGATGACCTACGACGGCCACGTCGTCGGGGTGATCACGCTCTCCAAGCTCGGCCTCAACCAGTTCGACGAAGACGACAGGCGGCTGCTCCTCATTCTCGCTGACCAGGCGGCGACCGCCCTCGAATCGGCCCGACTCCTCGCTCGCAGCGAAGGCCTCGCCGGGGAGTTGCGGCGCCTGCTCGATATGAGCGGCCAGCTGTCGGCCAGCCTCGAATCTCGCCAGGTCGCAAACATCATCGCCCGCCACCTCGCGAGTGCCCTGGCCGTTGACGAGTGCGCGATCTCCTACTGGGACCGGCCCAACCACCGGCTGGCGACTCTTGGGTTCTTCCCCGAGAAGCCGGACGGGGACCTGACGCCCTACTTCGATATCGGCGGATATCCGCAGACGCTCCGGGTCCTCGATGAGCAGTCGCACCTGTTCGTTGACGTAGAGGATCCCTCAGCCGACGCGGCCGAGATCGCTCTCCTGCGCCCGGAGGGCTATCGCTCGCTCGTGATGCTGCCCCTTGTCGCCAAGGGCCAGTCGATCGGCCTCGTCGAGCTCATGTCGTACGCGGTGATCGACCTCGACGTCGAGCGACTCGAGCTGGCCCGCACGATGGCCAACGAGGCGGCGATGGCGTTGGAGAACGCCCGGCTGTACGAGGAAGCTCGTGCCCTCGCGGACCGCGACCAGTTGACCGGCTTCTACAACCACCGCTACTTCCACGAGCGGTTCGGCGAGGAGGTCCTGCGCGCCCAGCGGTCGCGCCAGCCGATCAGCGTCCTCATGCTCGATCTCGACGACTTCAAACTCGTCAACGACACGTTCGGGCATCTGTTCGGCGATCAGGTCCTGGCCTGGACGGCGGAGCTCATCCGATCGACGCTCCGCGAGTCGGATATCCCGGCGCGATACGGCGGCGACGAGTTCGCGATCCTCCTGCCGGACACGCCGGCCGAGTCAGCGGCACGGGCCGCCGACCGGATTCTCGAAGCGTTCGCGAGCTCGGCCTTCGAGAGCGGCTCGCGGCGCCCCGTGACGATCTCGCTGGCCGTCGGCGCCGCCACGTTCCCGGCCGACGGCCGAACCGCCACGGAGCTCATCGCCGTAGCCGACGCCGCGCTCTACAGGGAGAAGCGGCGCGAGGTCGAGTCGGCGCCCCCGGTCGCGGCGCGGAGTCGCCGGCGAACCGGGCCCAGGGGACCAAACGAGCCAGCAGGGGAACTGTCCGCCTGACGGTCCAATCGGCGCCGATAGTACGAAAGTACCAGTCGCTCCCATCGCGAGTACCACGCAGGGCTCTGGACGCGAAAGGCTCCGGACCCTCATGCTCGTCCCCGAACGTGCCAGGACCGACCGTGCGCAAGCCAGCCGGGGACGCGGAGGATCGGAGGATCCGCCGGTCGTGGTTGGTCCTCTCCGGTTCTCTCTTCGTCCTTGCCCTGGCCGCGCTGCTGCGCGTCGCCGTCGATGGGGCGCGGCCGCTGGACTGGC
>JANMPL010000140.1:0-14599 GCA_031369845.1 Chloroflexota bacterium | reverse complement strand
GAGTGCGACGTGAGAAGTCGGCCAAGAGTGTCGTCTTGCCGTACCCTGCGTCCGCGATGACAAAGACAACGCGGTTATGGATCTTGACATCCAGCCAATCGAGCAGGCGGTGGCGCGCCAGCGTCTCGTCATGGAGCATCGGCCGCCGGACTTTGCCAAGCTGGATCGGATAACCGCTCACACCTTCGCGCGAAGTCCCTCCGACCAGTGCCGGCGTAGCGATCGCCATTCGGCCCGGACCGACGGCACGCGGCGCATAGGGCTCCCCACTGACGGAGCGCGCGTCGGCGACAGACTGATCGGGCGGCGCGAACGATACGGAGCGCTCGCTCGACGTGTCAATCATGGCAAATTGCTCGGGCCGGGCCATGGCGCCAATAGTGCCCGGCAGGGCTCACCTGCCGATTAGCTGCGCCTCATTCACGTCGAGGCGGTCGGTCGTCAGGTCAGCCTTCGTACTCGAAACCGATCTTGACTTCGACCTGGTACTCGACGATCTCGCCGTCCGCGACGACCGCGCTCGACCTCACAACGTCGACGGTCTGGATGTTGCGGACGGTCTTCGAGGCGGTGGCGACGGCCACGCGGGCGGCGTCGCTCCACGATTTCGGGCTCTTGCCGACCATCTCCCGGATGATGATGACTCCCACCGGTCCACCTCCTGTCTATGCCTGGGTCCAGAAGTCTAGGGCGGCACTGCGTCCCTATCGATCCGACTGATGAATCTGGAACGGCTGAGCGCTGCGGCCGCACGAAATCTACGGGATCCGCCTGAACTCGGGGTTGGCCACGCCCATCTGTACGGATCTCACTCGTTTCATTGATTCGCGTGCTCCGGCGAGCGTAAGGGCGACGGAATCGACGAGGCCGGTCCAGCATCGGACCGGCCCCGTAACCCGGCTCAGGCGTTGGCAGTCTCGGTGATCGTTCCGGCCCTCACCTTGTCGAAGCAGGAGCTGCAATAAACGGGCCGGTCGTTCCGGGGCGCAAATGGCACCATCGCCTGGCCCCCGCAACTACCGCAGATCGCCGCGTGAAACTCCCTGGGTCCGCCGGCCGTTCGGGCGCGCTTCGCGACTGCCCGGCAAGCTGGACAACGTTGTGGGTCGTTCAGTAGACCCTTGCTACTGAAGAAGGCCTGCTCGCCGCTGGAGAAGACGAATTCCTCCGAGCAATCGCGACAGGTCAGCGATCGATCCTCGTACACCCTCTCCCGAACCTCCTGTTCGTACGCTATGGCGGCTGGCGTCCCGGCCCCCGAGCGAACTCCCCAGACCGATGTCGCATACAGGAGGGCAGTGCGCACAATCGGTCTTGCGGGGGCTCGGCCTGAGACTATGACCGGCAGAATACTTGTGCCGTCAAGCGAATGTAGGCCGGAGATTCGCAGCGCGTCGGCGATTTTCCGTCGAATCTCGCGGGTTTGTGCTCCCGGGCCGATCCCGCGGCCGGCGGGCCGGTGCCGAGGTGCAACGGCTTTGCGCCGGGCTCATCAGGAGGGTCGCCAGGTCGGGAGCTCGACGGAACCGCCGGTTCCGAGTCGGCGTCGAGGGCGGCATGCCAAACTTCCGCTTGCCCCTCACCGTCTTGTCGGTCGCCGTCATCGCCGCTGCGTGCGGCTCCGCCGGGTCCGCGTCCCCGCCCGCGTCGAGCCCCCCGAGCGTCCCGCCGACGAGAAGCGGCGTCGATCACCCAACCGGTGCGACTGATGTCGTGCTCCAGCTCGAGGAGGGCGGCGGCTTTGTTCCGATCGACTTCCTCGCTGGCCAGGCGCCGGTGTTCACGCTCTTCGGCGACGGCCGCATCGTCTTCCAACCGACCGTCACCTCGTTCCCGGAGCCGGGTCCTGATGGGGTGATCCGCAACGTGCCGTGGCGGACGGCCCAGCTCGACGCGGCCCAGATCGAGGAACTTCTTACGTTCGCCCTTGGTCAGGGCGGTCTCGGTGCCGCGCGCGACAACTACGGAAACGACATGGTGGCGGACGCATCTACGTCGACGTTCACGGTCGACGCCGGCGGCCTGAAGAAGACCGTGTCGGTCTACGCTCTCGGTATCGAGGATTCGAACGCGACCGACCTGGTCCCACGCCGAGCCTTCAAGACGCTGGCCGACAGGCTCCGCGACTTCGACAGGGGCGGCACGATCGCGACCGATGTCTACCTTCCCGACAGCCTCCGGGCCGTCCTGGTCGAGCGCGAGGGCGATCCACAGGCAAAGCCGATCGCCTGGCCCTGGCCAGACCTCAAGATGTCCGACTTCAAGGCGAACATCAACGGCGCCGGGGCCCAGCAGTTCCCTCACCGGACAATCAACGCGGTGGACGTCGTTGAGCTCGGCCTCGGCGACCTTCCGGGCGGTGTCCAGGGCGTGACCCTTACCGGTACTGACGGCAAGATCTACAGCCTCATCCTCAGGCCCCTGCTCCCTCACGAAACCGAGTAGCGAAGCCTCAGCCGGCCTCCGCGTAGCGCTCGCCTGCGTAGGAGACGAAGCGCGTCTGGCGCTTCTTGAAGTAGAGCTGAATCTCGCCCGTCGGACCGTTGCGGTGCTTGGCGAGCTTCAGGTTGATGACCTCGCCGTCCGTGTCCTGATCCTCGGTTGCGCGTTCTTTGTCACGCCACAGGAACAGGACGAGGTCGGCATCCTGCTCGATCGCGCCCGACTCGCGCAGGTCCGACAGGCGAGGCTCCTTAGATTCGCGCATCTCCGGCTGCCGGGACAGCTGCGAGAGAGCGATCACGGGCACACTCAGCTCGCGGGCGAGCGCCTTGAGTCCACGCGAGATCTCGGAGACCTCCTGGACGCGGTTCGCGTCCCGACTGGTCGTCGTCGCCTGCATGAGCTGGAGGTAGTCGACGATTACGAGGTCCAGGCCCGACTCGGCCTGGAGCCGGCGGGCCTTCGTTCGCAGCTCCATCGTACTGATGGTCGGCGTGTCATCGATGAACATCGGCGCTTCGGAGAGGGCATTCATCGCCGGCGCGATGCGGGCGAAGTCGAGCTCCTCGAGGAAGCCGGTTCGGAGTCGCTGGCTGTCGATGTTGGCTACGCTCGACAGGAGCCGGAGGACGAGCTGTTCCTTGCTCATCTCGAGACTGAAGACGCCGACGCTCTTTTTCTCGCGGACGGCGGCGTGCTCAGCGATGTTGAGCGCAAAGCTCGTCTTGCCGACGGACGGCCGGGCCGCGACGATACTGAGGTCGCTCTTCTGGAGTCCCGTCGTGAGCGCGTCGAGGTCCGTGAAACCCGACCGGACGCCGTTGATCTCGCCGCGGTGGGCGTGGAGGTAGTCGAGCCGATCGTATGCCTGGTGGAGGAGCGAATCGAGCTTGGTGAAGCCGGCCTCGACCCGCTTCTGGCTGACGGCGAAGAGTTCAGCCTCCGCGCGATCGATCGCCTCCTGGACCTCGGCCGGATCCTCATAGCCGATGCCGGCGATTCGCCCCGCCGCGCCGATGAGGTTGCGCAGGACGGCCTTGCGCTCGACGATCCGAGCGTATTGGACCGCATGGACCGCGGTCGGGGTCGAATTCGAGAGGCTCGACAGGTAGGCCCGCCCGCCGACGGCTTCGAGCTGATCACTCCGCTCGAGCGTCTCCGAGACCGTGACAATATCGATCGGTTCGCGTCGTTCGAAGAGCTCGAGCACCGCCCCGTAGATCGTCCCGTTCGCCTGGCGGTAGAAGTCCGCGGCTCGTAGGAACTCCGCCACCTCGACCACGGCATCTCGGTCGATGAGGATCGCGCCGAGCACGGATTGCTCGGCCTCGAGACTCTGCGGTGGCAGGCGATCGATCATGCGCTCCCGAATCTGACGGCGGGTTGTGTCAGGTCGAGTGTCATCGACGGCGCCGCCGCCCGATAGCGGCTTCTCCACGAACTCCGTCCACGACTTTCGCCAGCCCGGTGGAACCCTGTGGAAACCCTGTGGAGACTCCGCTGCCCAACGCGACCAACCCGGTCTGCGATCGGCCGGTCAGGTGGTCCAAGGGCAAGGCCGCAGGCGAGCACGGGAGCGAGCGCACTCATGTGCGTGAGCGACTGGCGGAGCCTGCCGACGCCGCCATTGGGCCGCATGAGCGGCCAGCCGTCAGTCGAGGCGTCGAATGACGCCGATCAATTTCCCCTGGATCCTGACGTCGTCGTAGAACTGGGGAGGATAATTCGGATTGGCGGGCTGGAGTCGGATCCGGTCCTTCTCCTTGAAGAAGCGCTTGAGCGTGACGGCGTTCTCCTCGACCTGGGCCACGACGATGTCACCGTTGCGTGCGGTCGACTGAGGACGAATCAGGACGAAGTCGCCATCCGCGATGTGGGCTTCGATCATCGAGTCGCCCCGGACCTTGAGCACATAGGCGTCACCGGACGGCGCGAGCATGTCCGGGATGCCGATTGTCTCCGATGCGTCTTGATACGCCTCGATCGGGCCGCCGGCGGCTACCTCGCCGACAACGGGGAGCATTCGAGCCTCCATCGCCGCGGACTGAGGGACGAGTTCGCCAGCGAGCCCGAGACGAAGCGCGGCATACGGCGTCAGGCGAATCGCGCGCGACTGCGCCGCACCCCGCTCGAGGTAGCCCTCGCGCTCGAGGATCTGGAGGTGGTGGTGGACGGCCGACGTCGAGGCGAGGCCTACGGCCTTCGCGATCTCACGGACCGAAGGCGGAAAGCCGCGGGCGCGCAGCGTCGCAGCGATGAAGTCCAGGATCTTGACCTTGCGATCCGCGTCGTGTTTGGTCACTCGCGCCTCCTTGCTCGTGCATGATACAGAACGGACGTTCGATGTCAAGGCGAACGGCGGAGTGCGGCGTTCGAACACTGGTAGACTCGGCGACCCCGGGATCGGTTCAGAAGACCGACGCCCGCGGATGGAAACTGAGGGTCGGTTCGAGACGATGGCGCGCGGCAAATCGGACAACGGCGAGGGCAAGTCGCACAGGCGCGGCTCGAGTGCGCTCGGTCGGGCATTGGGCATGATGGCGTTCCTGCCGCTTGCCAGCCGGGCCCCGATCTACGCCCGATTGATGCTCGCCCTCGTCGCCGACGAGCGGATGCCGGCGGCCCGGAAGGCGCTCCTGGCCGGAGCAGCGGGCTATCTCCTCGTTGGGCGCGACCTCGTGCCTGACCAGATCCCGCTCCTCGGTGGCCTCGACGACCTGGTCGTGGTGGTTCTCGCCGTCGACCTCTTCATGGACGGGGTCCCCGACGCCCTGCTCGCCGAGAAGCTTGTCGAGCTCGGGATCGACCGCTCCGCGTTCGACGACGACATGGCCCGGATCCGCCGGTTGACGCCAGGCCCGGTCCGCAAGACGATCCGCCGCATCCCCGGGCTCGTCGCCCAGGCCGGCGAGGCAATTGACAACAGCGGCATCGGACCGAGGGTCCGGGCATGGATCTCCAAGGAGGATTCAATCGCGTGAAGGTGATCCTGACGCAGGACGTGCCGAAGCTGGGCAAGAGTGGCGAGATGAAGACGGTGGCCGACGGCTACGCGACGAACTTCCTGATCCGCCAGAACCTGGCCGTGCCCGCCGCCGGAGGCGCCTACCGCGCCTGGCAGCACGACATCGCCAGCCGCGAGGACAAGCGCAAGCGTGAGCGCGAGGATGCCGACATCGCGGCAACGCGGATCGCGTCGACGACCCTGACGATGGGGGTCAAGGTCGGCGAGGGCGGCAAGCTCTTTGGCTCGATCACAGCGAAGGACATCGCGGACGCCCTCGGGCGTCGTGGGATCACCGTCGACCGCCATAAGATCGACCTCGAGGAGCCGCTGAAGTCGCTCGGGACGTACAAGGTCGCGATCAAGGTGCTCAGCGGTCTCGCCCCGGAAGTGACGGTCGTCGTCGAGCCCAAGGGGTAGCGCCGGCGCCTTTGGCAGGGTTCCCGCTGAGGCCCAGGGGTTGGCGGGAGGCGCGATGATGGGGCGATGGACGTCCGGACGATCCTCCACGTTGACCTCGATGCATTCTTCGCCGCGGTCGAGCAGCGCGACCGCCCGGAGCTCATCGGGAAGCCGGTCATTGTCGGTGGCGGTGGGCCGAACGATCGCGGCGTCGTTAGCGCCGCGAGCTACGAGGCACGCGCGTTCGGAGTCCACTCGGCGATGCCGCTTCGGCAGGCTGGCCGGCTCTGCCCACACGGCGTGTTCCTGCCCGTAAACGGCGCCAAGTACCAGGCTGTCAGCGTCGAAGTCATGGCCATCCTTCGTCGGTTCACGCCGCTCGTCGAGCCGATCTCGATCGACGAGGCGTTCCTGGACGTCACCGGATCGCGAGTCCTGTTCGGTGATGGCGAGACGATCGGGCGCCGAATCAAGACTGCGGTTCGCGACGAGGTGGGCCTGACGGCGTCAGTCGGCGTCGCGAGGACGAAGCTGGTCGCCAAGATCGCCTCGGACCTCCGCAAACCGGACGGCCTCGTCGTCGTCCCGCCGGGTGAGGAGGAGGCGTTCCTCGCGCCGCTTGCGATCACCCGACTGTGGGGCGTCGGAGCGAAGTCGGCCGCCGCCCTACGCGAGTACGGCGTCCAGACGATCGGCGACCTGGCGGCGCTGCCGGAGGACCTGCTCATCCGTCGGTTCGGCAAGCACGGGGCCTCCCTCGGGGATCGGGCGCGAGGGGTCGACGCCGATCCGGTCGGCGGCCGCGACGCGGTCAAGTCGATCAGTCACGAGCACACGTTCGACGTTGACACGTCCGATCGGGAGGTCATCGAACGGACCATCCTCGGGATGGCCGAAGGGGTCGCGGGCCGGCTCCGGGACTCGGGAGTCAAGGCAGCCACGGTGACGGTCAAGATCCGCGACTCGTCCTTCCGGACGATCACCCGGCAGCGGACGCTGCCGCAGCCGACCGACTTGACGGAGCCGATCTTCCGAACGGCGATGGAGCTCGCCCGACCAGAAGTCCGCGGTCTCCGAATCCGATTGCTCGGCGTGGGCGCCTCCGGCTTGGGCGAACGAGACCAGCTGGCCCTCTTCGCCGAGGACGACCCCCGGCGGCGACGCGTGGTGGAGGCGGCCGACGCAGTCCGGCATCGGTTCGGCGAGCGCGCGATCACCCGGGCCCGGCTCGTCGGCTCGCGGCTCCCGGCGCCATTCGAACACGATCCCATGACGCCCGCAGAGGCCCGCTCGCCGCGGCAGGCGTCCGACGCGGACGACGAGCCGGGAAGCGTCGATGCGGAGTCGTGGTCGGACGAACCATCGTGACAACGGAGCTGACACGGCGACCGAGAACAATCGGCACGTCGACCTCTTGACATCGAACACTTGTTCGGTCTAGGGTGTCGGCAGAACCGAACATTCGTTCTGTCGCCGCAGTGCCCCGCCGACGGACAGAGCAACAGATTCCGCCGGAAGGAGCCAGTTCATGGCGATGATTCGAGTCGAGCCGGTCCAGGTCCGCGTGCGAACCGGCTGGCTGGATGGAAGCCCACGAGAGATCACCTGGGGCGACGAGCGTCTGCCCGTCACCCGGCTGATGGCCGTCCGCGAGGAGGCCGCGGCCTTCCCGGTGATCACCGGGCCGAGGACGATGTTCGAGGTGGAGACGCCCCGCGCTCGTCTGGCGCTGACCTACCAGCATCGGTCTCGCCGCTGGACGATCACGGCTCTCGACGAGGAGCGTCGACCAGCGGCCTGATCTCGGCTTGGCGGGCGTCTCTCCCGCCTGCCAGGTTGTTCGGAACTGGGGGCGGGTGCGCCGGTACCGCACCCGCCCCGTTCCCGACGCATCGTGAAACGGGTCGGCCCGGTCCTCGGGCGCAACCTACAATCGGTCCATGCCCGATGACGCGTTCGCCGCAACCTCGTTTGCCGACCTGACGCTCGGCGACTTTGTCGATCGGCTCGCGTCCGCGGAGCCGGTGCCCGGCGGCGGAAGCGCGTCGGCGGTCGCAGCATCGCTTGGCGCGGCACTCGTTGCGATGGTTGCGGCCCTCTCGCAGGGGCGGCCGAAGTACGCCGAGCACGCGGCCCTCCACGAGCGGGCGATCGATGTAGGGCAACGCCTTTCGCGTCGGTTCCTGGAGCTGGCTGACGAGGATGCGGCCGCGTATGCCCGCTTTGCCGCCGCGGCCAAGCTTCCCAGGGATACCGACCAGGAACGATCCGCCAGGTCGACGACGCTAGCCGCCGCGGCGCGGGCCGCGTCGGAGGTTCCGCTGGCGACCGTCGAGGCGTGCCTCGAGCTCGTCGTGACTGCGGAGGTCCTGGCTGGACGCAGCAACGTCAACGCCTCGAGCGATCTCAATGTCGCCGCACAGCTGGGCGAAGCGGCCGCTCGAGGAGCGGCCGAGAACGTGCTTGTGAATCTGCCGGCGGTCGGGGACGAGACGTTTGCGGGCGAGGCGACCACGCGTCTGATGTCCCTGCTCGACACGATCGAGGGACTGGCCGCCTCGACCCACCAGGCGGTTCGTAGCGGCTCCCCGCGCGATCCCGTGCCCGCGTGAGGGCCTGACCCGGTGCCGCAAGGGGGCGCGCGGTTGCTCCTCGGCAAACCGATCGCCGCCGAAATCCGCCAGGCGGTCGCCGAGGACGTCGCGACATTCCGCGCAATCGAGGGCCGACCGCCCGGCCTTGCCGTCGTCATCGTCGGCCGCGACGCGCCGTCGATGGTCTACCTCGAGCAGATCCTTCGCGGCTGCGAGAAGGCCGGCATCGACGGCCGCCTCGTCGAGATCGGTGGCGAGGCCTCGGAGAAGCGGGTGACGAGGACGATCGCGGCCCTCAACGCGGACCCGACCGTCGACGGGATCATTGTCCAGATGCCGCTTCCGCCTTCGATCCGGCTCCGGGCCATCGTCGACGTCATAGATCCGGCGAAGGACATCGACGGGATCCACCCGCTCAATGCTGGGCTCCTGCGCCTCGGCTACGACGGATTCCTGCCGGCGACCGCCCACGCCGCCGTCGAGATTCTCCGCCGGTCGCAGATCGAGATCGAGGGTCGAAGGACGACGGTCATCGGGCGATCGGCGGTCGTCGGCATGCCGGCGGCGTTCCTGCTCGTCCGGGAGAACGCGACGGTCACGGTCTGCCACCGACGGACACGCGACCTCCAACACCACGTGAAAGATGCGGAGATCGTCGTGGTAGCGGCCGGTCACCCGGGGCTCGTCACCGGGTCGATGCTCCGTCGCGGCGCCGTCGTCGTCGACGTCGGCATCAACGTCGTCGACGGGAAGGTCGTCGGCGACGTCGACTTCGAATCGGTCAGCAAGGTTGCCTCGGCCATCACCCCCGTGCCGGGCGGTGTCGGTCCTCTGACCAACGCGCTCCTACTGGCCCATCTCGTCCGAGCGGCCCAGGCGCAGGCCTCCCGGCGGCCCGCCGCCAGTGGCCGGGAGGCGCCACTCCAACCCGGCGATTCCCAGGCCGGCGATCCTGCGCAGCCCCACCGGACCGGCAACGAGGCTGGCGAGCCCCGACCGGCAGCCACCCGAGGGGCTCGATGAGCTTCCCCTCGGACCTGGAGATCGCCCGCTCCGTCAGCCCGCGCCCGATCGTCGATGTAGCCCGCGATCTCGGTCTCCGAGACGAGGAAATCGAGCCATACGGGCGTACCAAGGCCAAGGTCACGCTCGCCGCGATACAGCGGCTCGAGGCGGAGCGGCCGCGCGGCAAGTACGTCGTCGTGACGGCGATCACGCCGACGCCCCTCGGCGAGGGCAAGTCGACGACGACCGTCGGGCTCGCCCAAGGCCTCAACAAGATCGGCCACCGGGCCGCCGTATGCATCCGCCAGCCATCCCTCGGCCCGGTCTTCGGGATCAAGGGCGGGGCTGCCGGTGGTGGCTACAGCCAGGTGATCCCGATGGAGGACTTCAACCTCCATCTCACCGGCGACGTCCATGCGATCGGCGCCGCCCACAACCTCGCCGCCGCGTTCCTGGACAACAGCCTCCACCACAAGAATCCGCTCGGGATCGACCCCTTCTCGATCCTCTGGCCGCGGGTCGTCGACATCAGCGACAGGGCGGTCCGGCGGGCGATCATCGGTCTCGGCGGCAAGGAAAATGGTGTCCCGCGTGAGACCGAATGGATCATCACGGTCGGATCGGAGGTCATGGCCGTCCTCGCCCTGGCCACGGACCTCCACGACCTCCGCGCTCGTCTCGGGCGGATCGTCCTCGCGACCACGACCGACGGCAAGCCGGTGACGTGCGAGGACCTCGGCGTCGCTGGCTCGATGACCGTCCTCCTCGTCGACGCGATCAAGCCGAACCTCCTCCAGACACTCGAGGGCGGCCCAGCGTTCGTCCATTGCGGTCCGTTCGCCAACATCGCCCACGGCAACAACTCGATCATCGCGGACCGGCTGGCGCTGGCGACGAACGAGATCGTCTGCACCGAGGCGGGCTTCGGCGCGGACATGGGAGCCGAGAAGTTCTTCGACATCAAGTGCCGAGCCTCCGGACTCGAGCCGGATGCGGCCGTCGTCGTCGCGACCGTCCGCGCCCTGAAGATGCACGGTGGGGTCGGGCGGATCGTCGCCGGCAAGCCCCTCGATCCGGCGCTACTCGAGGAGAACGTCGAGGCGGTTCGCGCCGGCGCGGGCAATCTCGCCAAGCAGATCGAGAATGTCCTCCTTTTCGGCGTGCCGCCAGTCGTGGCGATCAACTCGTTTCCGACCGACACGCCGGGCGAGGTCGAGGCGATCAAGGAAGTGGCCATGGCCGCGGGCGCTTCAGCCGCGGTCGTTGCGACTCACTTCACTGACGGCGGAAGCGGGGCCGCCGACCTGGCCGAGGCCGTCTGGGCAGCGGCCTCGAGCGGCTCGCAGTTCAAGCTCCTCTACCCGGACGACGCCCCCCTCGGCGAGAAGATCCTGACGATCGCGACGAAGGTCTACGGGGCCGACGGGATCGAGCTCCTGCCAGCGGCCAAGAAGGCGCTCAAGCTCTACGAGGACCTTGGCTTCGGACACCTGCCGGTCTGCATGGCGAAGACGCAGTATTCGCTGAGCGACGACGCCAACCTCAAGGGTCGCCCGAGCGGCTTCACCGTGACGATCCGCGACATCCGGCTGTCGGCGGGGGCGGGGTTCATCACGCCGCTGCTTGGTGAGATGCGCACGATGCCGGGTCTGCCGTCGCGTCCCGGCGGGGAGAAGATCGATATCGACGCCGACGGCAACATCGTCGGTCTGTTCTAGCGCCGGCTCGCCGAACTCAGTCGGGTCGGAGAACCTTCCGCCGGTCCCTGTTCCGGTCGGTCACGAGTTGCTCGACGTCGGACGTCGCGATGAGCAGTCCGGCGCGGTCTCCGAAATACGCTGCTCGACCCGCCCTTTCGCGGGCCCGGTCGCTCGCGCGCCGGCGGCGAACAACGCCGCTTAGATCGTCCCATTGCTGCTCGGCCATTCCGTCACCTCGGTCGATCAGCGTACTGGCGGTCGGATGCTCCCCACGAGGATGAAATCCCGATGTGCCGCCGCGGTCATATGTCCGTGGCGACCCGCCGCCGGGCGAGCAGGACGACGCCGAGGAGAAGCGCCCCACCGAGCCCGACCGTTCCGAGCACGATCGCGCCGCCGAGCTCCGCTTGAACGGGCGGGGTCTCGGGCGGCGTCTGGGGCGCGGCCTCTGGGGGATCGGACTCTGTCGCGCCTGGCGGAGTAACCCCACCAAACGTCGTTGTCGCGTCCGCGAGCAAGGCGTCGCCTTCGGGCGTGCCAAGCTGACCGTGCGGGTTGCAGAGGCCGGTCATGAGATCGCCCCGCTCTCCAACGAACGTCACCCAGATCCATTGAGTGCCGGCTGCCGGGGCGCTCGTGCCGCAGCTCGACTCACCGCTGAAGCTCCCCGCCGAGAGGTAGACGATCGCGGCCGCGCCGGGTCCTGAGAACCACTGGGCGACGCGGACCGGGACGCCCCGCGCGTCGCTCGGACCGGCCGTGCCTGAAAAGACCGCGTTATCCGCGGTGGCGTACGCCGCCATCGGTTCCGGTTGCACGCACGAGCAGGCGAATGTTGGCGCAGCGGCCGTCAGCCACAACAGGCTCGACAGGAACGCGACAGAGACGAGGGATGCAAGGCGCCGCGTGTAACGGTGGACTGGGGTGCATGCCATCCGGGTTACCTCGATCGGGCGGGGCTGTCGCCGCGCAGACGCCCGTCCAGTTGACGATGTTCCGACTGGCTCAGCCGGGAACGTCAGCGGTGGCAAACGCGATGCAGAATGCGACGGCAAGGCCGAGGCCGCCACCGAGGACGAAGGCACCCCACGCGAAGACGTCGACCGGTCGAGTGGCTCGGTCTCGTGTGCGTGATCGTCATGGCCGTGGTCCGCCCCGTGGTCGTCGCTGCCGTGAGGCTCGGCGTCGACGTCAGCGGGATGGCGAGGCGTCGTGGGCTCAGTCATGGTGGGGCGTCACCTCCGCCGGCATTCTCCCACGTAGACTCGGCGGCGATGCATGGTTCCTCACCCGCGGCCTCCGTGCTCGAGTCGGGGCTGATCGCGAGCCTCCGTGGCCTCGACCCGGACGGGCGCCTGCTCTTTGCGAGCCGCGTCCTCCGGATGTTTGCGTACGGATCGTTGGCCGTCGTGCTCGTCCTCTATTTGGCGTCCCTTGGGCTCGACGCGTTCGCGATCGGAGCGATCCTGACGTTGACCCTCGTGGGCGACACGTTCATCTCGCTCTGGCTCACGACGAACGCCGACCGGATCGGGCGACGGCGAGTCCTGGTCGCGGGCTCACTCCTGATGGTGGTCGCCGGCATCGCGTTCGCCCTGACGAGCTGGGTGCCGCTCCTCGTGCTCGCCGCCACGATCGGGGTCATCAGCCCGACCGGGAACGAGGTCGGCCCGTTCCTCGCCGTCGAGCAGGCCGCGCTCAGCCAGGCGACGTCGGACGATCGCCGTATTTCGGTCTTCGCCTGGTACAACCTCGCCGGCTACGTGGCGACGGCTGTCGGGGCCCTGGCGGCAGGACTCGCAACCCAGGCGCTTCTGGCAGCGGGCTTTCGCGACACGGACGCCTACCGGGCGATCCTCATCGCATATGCAGCGGTCGGGCTGGCGATGGCCGCGATCTTCGCGAGGGTCAGTCCGGCCGTCGAGGCGCCGCCGAAGACGGACGCGCCCGATGGAATGCGCCTGCGATTGGGCCTCGGCCGATCTCGTGGGATCGTGGCCCGGCTCTCTGCCCTGTTCGCCCTCGACGCGTTCGGCGGTGGCTTCGTCCCGCAGAGCCTCATGGCCTACTGGTTCCACCTCCGGTTTGGCGTCGAGCCGGCCGTCCTCGGCGCGGTGTTCTTTGGCGCGAACCTGCTGGCCGCTGTGTCGTCTCTGTCGGCCGCGAGGATCGCGGCGCGGATCGGGTTGATCAACACGATGGTCTTCACCCACCTGCCCTCGAACATCCTGCTGATCCTCGTGCCGATCATGCCCTCGCTGCCGCTGGCCGTGGCTTGCCTGCTGCTCCGCTACAGCCTGAGCCAGATGGATGTGCCGACCCGGCAGTCGTACGTAATGGCGGTCGTTGATCCCAGCGAGCGAGCTGCGGCGGCCGGGGTGACGGGGATCGCTCGGACGACCGGGGCCGCGCTCTCGCCGGCGCTCTCGGCGCCCCTTGTCGCCAACGCGGGCCTGGCCTCGCTACCGTTCTTCCTCGCAGGCGGCCTGAAGATCGTCTACGACCTTCTGCTCTACCGTGCGTTCCGATCTGCTCCGGCCGCGCCGCCCGGCGTGGAACGTCCCGCCTAGGACTCCCGGCGCCGCCGACCCGGCATGCCGAGGCGCCACCAGATGGAGAGCGCGATCGCGGCGACGCCGACGACGGCGATGGCCAGGTCGAACGGCTGCAGCGCATGGCGGATCTCGACCCAGTTCGCCCCGAGCTGAACTCCTGCGAACACCAGGAGCATCGACCACAGAAACGCGCCGGCCGTCGAGTAGACGATGAACGTCAGGACCGGCATTCGGGCGACGCCGGCCGGGAAGCTGATGAACGTCCGGACGATCGGCAGGAGGCGGCTGAAGAACGCCGTCGCCGCGCCGTACCGTTGGAAGAACTGGTCGGCCATCTCGATCTCGTGCGGGCGGATCAGGAGGTACTTCCCGTAGCGCTCGAGGAATGGGCGGCCGCCCCAGGCTCCAATCGCGTAGCCGACGAGCGAGCCGATCGTGTTTCCGATCGTCGCCACGACGACGACGATCCAGTAGTTCCACGTACCGCCGGTGAGTGGCTCGAGCTGTGACGGATCGGACACGAGGAACCCGGCGAACGGCAGGATGAGCTCGGATGGCAGGGGGACCATGGCCGACTCGATGGCCATCGCAATGCCCACGCCCAGATAGCCCATCGACCCATACAGGCTGGCCAGCAATGGGATGACGATCTTGTCGATGAACTCGAGCACGGGTCGCTCCGGCGCGGACGGGGGAAACGCCGGCGAGCATAGCCGACTATCCTCGACGCCGTGACCGAGCCGACAGCATGACCGAGCCCGCGCAACCCAGCCAGCCCGCGCCGCCTGCGCGGTCCCGGCGGTCTGCCGAATTCGCTCCGGACCGCCCGCCGCCCCCGGATCGCCCACCGGCTCCGGAGCGTCCGCCGGCTGGAGGCGCCGCCGCCGTCCTCGACCT
>JANMPL010000138.1:0-3136 GCA_031369845.1 Chloroflexota bacterium | reverse complement strand
GTCGCGCGGCCGGCGACGGTCGTCGGGACCTCGGCCAGGACGCTGGGCAATGACTCCGCCTCGTTGTAGGCGGGGATCACGACGAGGACGCCGCCAGCGTGGTCGCCAAGTTGTTCCTGTTCGAGCTGCGCGGCCGATAGGGCCCGGATGAGGCGGCGGATCCGCTGGGTCTGGCGTTCAGCCTTGGCGAAGACCAGGAAGATCAGCAGGTAGGAGAGCATCACCGACAGGACAAGCACGGTGATGATCCGTCCCACTGGCTGGTCGCCGAGGCCGATGAAGTCCTGGACGGGCCTGACGACGTCCGGCGCAACCGAGATGGCGAGCAGGCCGACGCCGACGAGGAGCAGTGGCAGGACGATCGCTCGGTTCGCATCCCGTCGGGCCAGCGCGATCACGACCATCACGACGACAACCGCGACGAGCACTCCGATGAGCCGCAGGATGCTGGGCACGCAGGACCTCTAGAGCGGCACGGGTCTCGAGAACTGGCCGGTCCCGACGCCCGATGACTCGACCCGAAACACCATCAGGCGTTGATTCCCGAACCGCTGAACGAGAGTGTAGCGACTGTCCGTGGCCAGAGCGTCGATATCCGTCGGGAACGGGCGGTAGCCGGCGAGGTCGCTGCTCGTGCCCCGCGGCCCGACGACGAGCAGATAGTCAACGTTCTCGTCCGCGAGGAACGCCGCACCGCCTGGATCGCCTGGATCCAGGAAGAACCTCCGCGCCCCGAGCAGCAGTGACGTCGTTTCGCCGAGGAACGCCGGATCTTCCAGGTAGACGGCGCGACCGTCCAGGATCCCGGCATCGCCCGACAGGAGCGTCAGGCTGCCGTCGGTATAAGCGTTGGCGAGGATCCGCGAACCTGGTGGCAGGTTCGATCGCATCCATTCGAAGGCCCCGTAGCCGAGACGTGTCAGGCCCGGCTCCTCCGTTTCGGGGCCCCCGGCCGGCGCCGAGATCGTCGCTACGACGACAACCATGCCTAGCACGACTGGGAGCAGCCGCGCCCACAGCGACGACAGCCGGGCCCAGGCGGGCCGAAGCCACCGATCGGCGGCCCAGAGGGCGATCGTCGCCGCTATGACAGGCACGAACAGCTCGTACGGCATGAGCCGTCGTCCCCCGACACGCTGCGGCACGTACGAATCCGAGAGCGCGTAGACGAGGTACGAGCCCGCGAGCAGCCCTACGCCGAACGTCAGCCAGGTAAGGACCGCTCGCCGGCGCCGTGCGTCGAGCCAGGGCCAGAGTCCGATCGGGACGAGCAGCAGCCCGACGAGCCCGACCCGCCCGAGCGTCGTCACCCCGTCAAGGCGCGGCCAGATGTGGAGCGTGGAGCGGGGCAGGAGGCGGGGATCCGTGAACCCGACCGGCAGATCCCGACTCTCAGGTCCGGTTGCGGCGACGAAGAAGTCCCACGAAGGATCACCGGACAGCTCCCAGCCGGGTGGGATGCGTTCCGGCGGCGGAACGGCAACGTCGGCCGCCGTTACGGACCGGCCGGCGTATCCCGCCAGGCGGAATTCGCCTGCGACCGCCGCGTTGCCGAGCGCCCCGAGGATCGCCGCCAGCACCGCAACGACCCCGACCGTGACCGGGCCGCGGAGGCTCCGTCGGCCCCCGACCAGCCGGAGGCCGGTGCGGCCATTCGATGGACGGAGCGGGCCTCGCACCGCGGCGATGCCGGCCACGGCCGGGAGGGCAACGAGGAACACCTCTGCGTGGGCGGCGAAGACCACGCCGAGCGCGACGGATGCGGCCGCGACCATCCGCGGTGTCCGCTCGACGGCCGCGCGGTCAACGAGCCACAGCGCGAACAGTGCGAGGACGAAGGCGAACGCCTCCGGCCGGTAGGTCAGCAGGCGCTGGTCGAGACGTACGGTGCCGAGCAGCAGAACCGTCCCGAGCACGGCAAGCCAGGTGGAGAACCACCGACGGAGGAGCAGGACACCGAGGCAGAACCCAGCCGCCAGGACCGCCAGGCGATAGTTCTCGAGGGCGGCGACAAGGTCGGGCGGCAGGAAACCGAATACGCCCGCCGACTGGGCGGTGAACGGCGCGTAGTCGGTCTGGAAGGGCCGGCTCGACCCCCATTCCGGGAATTCCGGCGGGAAGCCTCCCGTGTCGGCCACCTCCTCGGCCAGATGGGCGTAGTACCAGACCGTCGTCGACGCCGGCAGCGGTGCCTCGTCGAGTTCGGCGTGCGAGGGAAGGACGATGAAGATGGCAGCGAGCCCCAGCCCGGCGATCGCCAACGCCCAGCCCGCGCGTCGGCGTCCCGGGAGCCGCATCCTCCCGACTTCACGACGAACCGACGGGAATGCGAGGGGGGCCAACGACAGGATCGCGAGCGTCGCGACGACGGCCACCGGCCGGAGCATCCCGAGAGTGGCCAGGGCGGTCATCGCGATCGCCGTGACGACCAGGCTGCTGCCGACGGTTCGGCCGATCCGGCTCAGGCCCGGCGGCGTGCCCGGGGCGATGAGCGGTCCCCATGTGACTCCCGGCACGACGAAGAAGGCGGCGAGGACGACGAGCGTCTGGACCGCCTCGATCACGGCGCGACGCGAGGCCCGCAGAGTGCGCCGGTGCGAACCACGAACGGCCCATCACCCGCGACCAGCCGGGAGCCGGTCCACGGTGCGAAGCCGGTAAGCTCGAGCACGTCCACCTCTTCGAGCGCCGTGATCGTCACGCCCCCCTCGACGCCCGCTATATCGACGTACTCCCAGCCGAGCCCGTCCTTGAGGCGGCCGGCAATCCTCGCTTCCGCCGTCGGCGTCCGCAGGGACACGATGTCGCGGCCCGGGTACGCCTCGGCCGCGACCAGGAGGCCGAGGCGGGATACGTCCGTACCAGCCCACGGGATCGTGAGCGTGGCTCCCGGTTGGAGGCGAAGCCCGTCCCTCACGTTGACGTCCACGTACCAGATGCCCTCGGCAACCTCGCGGACGAGCGGGGCGTCGGCGCGCTCCACGGGATCCAGGCGGTAGGGCGACGCGAGCGACCGGTCGTACAGTCCGACGAGTCCGCGGTAGGTCCGCAGGAGGATGGTGTCAGCCTTCTCGGAGGTGGCCAGCGAGCAGATTCCCGCCGCGCCGCCGTCGAAGGCCGCCTCGAGCAGGCGGGC
>JANMPL010000093.1:0-2122 GCA_031369845.1 Chloroflexota bacterium | reverse complement strand
GTGTATAGCCCGAGCCCCACCGGCGTCGAGAGTCGCTCGAGGATGAGCACGTCGGATTTGAAATAGGCGGTCCACATCCACGCGCCGAGGGCGAACGGAAACACCTGGACCAGCAGCGGCAGCGACGCCGAGGGCTCCGGAGCTGCAACCGGGTCAACAGCGCGGGGCATCGCCCCGGCCAGGGGGACGAGCGCGACCCGACTCAGCCTCCATGCGAACGCGAGACGGACGAGACACCCGGCGGCAAGTGCGGCCGCGACGTACGCCACCTGGGCATGCCCCCCAAACACGAACCAAAGGGCCACGGCCGAGAGCTCGAGGGCTTTTCCGCCGAAGACGCTGAGAGCAACCCGCCCCACGTAGCCACGCCCGATGAGCAGGCTTTCGTAGAGGACGACGTAGCCAATGACCGTCACGTAGCCAAGCATCGCGGCCACGCCCATGACGCGGACCGGATCCTTGAGATAGATGGCGCTGGCCACGAGTGTAATCGCCCAGGAGACAAGCACGAGACGGACGCGCAGCCCGACAACGTCCCGCAGCAGCGATGCGCTCGATGACGGAGACTGCGCCACGGCACGTGTCAGCCACGGCCCGAGACCGAAGTCCGCGATCAATCCGCCGAGAGAAGCAATGACCAATGCCAGCGAGAACTGGCCGAACCCCTCGCGCCCCATGGCGCGCGCAAGCGTCGCCACCAGGACCAGCGCCAGCAGCCCCTGCCCGACTTGGGCCGCGCCGTACACGCCTAGGTGCCGGGCCGTCCGCACACCTTGCTCCGTGAGGACCTGGGGTGCCGACACCGGCAGGGCGCTACCTGACCGCATGCGAATCCTCGGTGACGGGACGAGAGGCAGGAGAAGCCGCGGGCTACGCTCGAGTTGTGCGGCTCACGCCTTGACCTCTTTCAGCACCTTCCTCTGCCCATACATGCGCTCGTAGTACTGGCGGAACTCGCCCTGCTTGATCGGGCGCCACCACGCCTGGTTGGCGCGGAACCAGTCGACGGTGCCGCGAATGCCGTCGGCGAACGAGATCGCCGGCTTCCACCCGGTGCGCTTCTGGATCTTGGAGCAATCGAGCGCATAGCGGCGGTCGTGCCCCAGCCGGTCCTCGACGTAGCGGATGAGCGTCTTGGGTTTGCCCAGAAGCCCGAGGATGGTGTCGGTGATCGCGAGCACGTCGAGCTCATGGCCGGCGCCGATGTTGAAGGTCTCGCCCTCGACCCCGTTCGCCTCGAGCAGCAGTGCTATCGCTGAGCAGTGGTCGTCGACGTGGATCCAGTCGCGCAGGTTCTTCCCCGAGCCGTACACCGGCAGCGGCTGGTCCTCGAGCGCGTTGGTGACGAACAACGGAATGAGCTTCTCGGGATACTGGTACGGGCCGTAGTTGTTCGAGCAGCGCGTGATCACGACCGGGAAGTCGTAGGTCGCAAAATACGCGTAGGCGAGCCGGTCGCCGCCGGTCTTCGCCGCGGCGTATGGGCTGCGCGGGACGAGCGGCGACTCCTCGGTCGCGGGGTCGCCGAGGATCTCGCCGTAGACCTCGTCGGTCGAGACCTGGACGAAGCGCGCGACGCCCCTGCGTTTTGCCTCCTCGAGCAGCACGAACACGCCGTAGGTGTCGGTCAAGACGAACGAGCCCGGGTCGTCGATCGAGCGGTCGACCATCGACTCGGCCGCGAAGTTGACGACGTGCGTCACACCCTCCATCGCCTGGGCGACGGCCTTGGGGTCGCGGATGTCGCCATGCTGGAACGTGAGGCGCGACGGGTCGGACATGTCCTCGAGGTTCTTCATGTTGCCCGCGTAGGTCATCGCGTCGAGCACGTGCACGCGCGCGCCCGGCCAGCGCGCCAGTGCCATGCGCGCGAAGTTCGAGCCGATGAAGCCCGCGCCCCCGGTGACCAGGAGGCGCGCGCCTTTGAGGGCGTCAGCCATCCTTGCGGCTCCAGTCGTAGGGAATGTCGTTGTCGTGCGGGTGGATGCGGAACTCGTCGGGCTCGGTGTAGTGGTACGGGTGGGACGGCGTGTTGATCAGCATGCCACCCATCGGCTCCATGCCCTTCATGCCGTGCGCCACGCCGGGCGGGATCCGGACCAGCACCGGGTTCTTCTCGCCC
>JANMPL010000079.1:0-5582 GCA_031369845.1 Chloroflexota bacterium | reverse complement strand
GATCCTCGACGCCCGCGCCGTGCGCGGCCGAACCGAAGAACACGGGGTGGACAAGGCCGCGGCGGGTCTGCTCTGCTAGTTGCCGCCGGAGCCCTGGGTACGCCACGGCCGCCTCGTCCTGGACGAAGGCGCGGAGGATGGCCTCGTCGTGCTCGGCCAGGACCTCCGTTAGCGCCGACATGTGCGCCGCATCCTCCGCGGCGAACAGGAGGACGGACGCCGTGCGGCTGCCCGCCTCCCGGACCCGCGCCATCGGCACGAGCGCCGGGGAGAGCCGACGCGCCATCTCCACTACTACGCGGCGGTCGTCGGCGCCGGCGCGGTCGATCTTGTTGACGAAGATCAGCGTCGGGACGTGGAGCCGCCTCAGGGCGCGGAACAGGAGCGGCGTCTGGGGCTGGACGCCTTCGACCGCCGAGACGACGAGGACCGCTCCGTCGAGGACACCTAGGACGCGTTCGACCTCGGCGATGAAATCCGGATGGCCGGGGGTGTCGACGAGGTTGACCGCGAGGTCGCCGACGAGGAACGAGGCGACCGCGGACCGGATCGTGATCCCGCGCTCGCGCTCGAGATCGAGGGAGTCCGTCTGGGTGGTGCCGGCATCGACGCTGCCGACGTCGTCGATGGCGCCGGTCGAGAAGAGAAGGCGCTCTGTAAGAGTGGTCTTACCGGCGTCGACGTGGGCGAGGATTCCGAGATTGAGCGTACGCATGGGGCCTCATGCCTTCCAAGGAGGTCAGTACCTTCTGGCTGGACATGGGTGCTCCCATTTCGCTCCTTTCTGATCTCGCGGATCCGCGCGACTGCGCTCCCAGACTTTCGCACATGCGGTCAAGTCCACCTAGTCCGCAGGCGCGACGTTGTGGTTCAGGCGGAAGACGTTGTCAGGATCCCAGGCGCGCTTCAGCTGGGCAAGGCGGGCGACCTTGGTGTCGCCGCGGAACGCCCGCGTCTCGGCGGGCCCTGCGCGAACCAGTCGAGCACATCGGATTCGCGGGCGACGTAGAGTTGGGGCCATGAGCCGCCCGTTCGATACGTCCCGGGACGCCGACGAGCGGCAGCTGGACGCGTTCCGAGCGATGACCCCAGGGGCGCGGCTGCGTCTCGCCGAATCGATGAGCGCGGAGGTCACAGCGCTGACGCGATCCGGGATCCAGGCGCGTCACCCCGAATACACGCCGGCCGACATCGACGTCGCGCTCGTCCAGATCCTGCATCGAGCGATGGGTCGCTGAATTGGGCGTCGCCGAGACGTGGCGGATCGTTCGCGACGACGCTCAACCCTAGAGGCAGAGTTATGGGGTGGACGGGCTCGGCGAGCCGCGCCCCGCGTCCTCGATCTGGATGGATCGCACGATCCCATCGAGCTCGGCCACGTCGCCCCTGATGCTGTCCCAGTTATTCCTCGCGACGACGGTGAAGCGATTGCCCGGGACGTCGACGACATACACGACGTCGGTCGACCCCGCCGGGGTGCAGCACAGGCCGCCGCTCTCGTCGGGGCCTGGGTCCGGCCAGAAGCGGACAATCCCGCCGTCGCAACTCGAGACGTCAAAGTCGATCGGTATGGTCAACGCGACGCGCTTGGCCGGGAAGTCCCCCACGAGGACGTCGGTCACCGGCGATGCCTGTCGACCTTTCTGTGCCGCCAAGAGGTCAGCGAGCTCGCCGGTCGTGGTCCCGGCGCTGACCAAGGCCCCGTCATGCTGGCAGATGTCCGTGTAGATATGACTCACGGTCCACGTCACGAAGGCCATCTCGATGGGGCTCCCTGCCTGCCCCTTGCGGACGAAGCCATCCTTGTCGATCCTCCATCCGGCCGGAACCGTGAACGTGAGCCGCCGTGGCGTGACCGTTCCGGCGTCAAACGAATACGTGCCCGGAGCGAGTTTGCCAACCTGGCAGCCATCGGTTGTGCAGAGCGAACCGGGAGTGACAGTTGATGGCGATGACGCGAGTGTCGGAGCGGCGCTGGGTGTCGGCGCAGCGGTTGGCGATGAGGTGGGTAGGGAGCCGTTAGCGGCGTCTTGGGCGGGCAGGACGTTGATCGCGGTCACGCCCACACCCACTACGACGGCCGCGGCGGCAATCGCCCGCAGCATGTTGTTCATTTGTGGGTACCTCCGCGCCGGCCACATGGCCAGGCGCTGTTGAGTCGCATGGACCTCGTCGAGGGCGGCTTGGATGACTCGATCGGACATTTCGGTCGGGCCCTCGTCGAGCCAAGCTCGCGCAGTCCGATCGAATTCGTTCTCGTTCATGCCATTCGCTCCCGAGAGGCAGGTGTCACGCCCCGGGCGTCGGCCTCGAGGGCAGCCCGGAGCGTCGATGTCGCGTAGTGGAGCCTCGACTTGACCGTGCCGAGCGGCACCCCGAGAGACTCGGCAATATCGCCGAGCGGCCAACCGACGTAGTGATGGAGCACGAAGACCGCGCGTTGTTCAGGCGGCAGCCGCCTGAACCCGCGCTCGAGTGCGTCCCGAGTCGCAACGGCTACGGTCGCGTCAGGCGTCGATGGCTCTGCGATCGACAGGGCCACGACGTTCGCCGTCCACTTCGAGGCACGCTTCGCCTCGACATAGCAGGCGTGAACGAGAATCCGATGGATCCACGCATCGAAGCGTTCGGCTTCGCGGAGCCTGGGCAGCTCGCGCCAAGCCGTGACCAGGGTCTGCTGCACGGCATCCTCGGCTCGCCCGACGTCACGCAGGATCCGATGCGCGACGCTGAACAGCCGATCAGCCGAGCCGCGGGCGATCGAGGCGAATGCCTCCTCGTCCCCGGACCGCGCCGCTTCGACGAGCGCTCGGTCCATCCCTCTGGCTCCCTGGTTCGCGCGGCCCTTTGCGGGTCGCGTCACTCACTATGAGTGCCGCCCATCGCGATTGGTTTGAAATTGCAGCGAATACTCTGTTCGTCATGACCGAGCCGTTGCGAGTGATCCTCGAAATGGGCAAGAAGCGCCGGATCGTGGCGGGTGCGATGGACTGGCCCGGCCTCGATCGCTGGGGCACGTCGGAAGACGACGCAATCGAGAAGCTGTTGTCCTATGTCCCGCGATACGCCGACGTCGCCGAGCGGGTCGGCAAGAAGACCGCGTTCGCGCGGGCGCGCGATCTTGAGGTGGTCGAACGCGTTCCCGGATCGAGCTCGACCGACTTCTGGGGCATCGCCCACGTGCCGTCACAGATCGAGGGTCAAGTGCTGTCGCCGACCGACCTGGAACGGCGCCTCGACCTCTTACAAGCCACCTGGGCCTACTTCGACGACGTCGCCGCACGTGTCTCCCCCGAGCTCCGCCCCGGATCTCGCAGCGGTGGGCGCACTCGCGCGCAGATCATCCGCCACGTGTACGGCACCGAGCCCGAGCAGTTTTCCCGCAAGGTCGAGGTCCGAACGCCGCTCGTGGACGTCCTCACGCCGACAGGCCTCGCGAAGCATCGGCAGGCATACCTCGAGTCGATGCGCGCCTACAACGCCGAAGGCAAACCGGCGCGGACCTGGCCGATCCAGTTCCTCGTGCGCCGCACCGCCCACCACGTGATGGACCACGCGTGGGAAATGGAGGACCGGGATCCGTAACCGATGAGTTACCGTGTCGAAGCCAGTCTAAGTAGGCAGCGCACCAGAACGGTGCCGACACGGGAGTCAGAGATGGCCAGCTCGATGATCCGCTACAAGGTCCGGCCGGATCGCGCGGATGAAAACGAATCCCTCGTCAAGGCCGTGTACGAGCAGCTCAATCGAGAGCGGCCTGCAGGCCTCCATTACGCAACGTTCAAGCTTCCCGATGGCGTCAGCTTCATGCACATTGTTATCGACAGCGACCAGCCGGGGCGCATCCTCAACGACGTGGCGGCGTTCAAGG
Organism: Chloroflexota bacterium; assembly: GCA_031369845.1. Lineage (GTDB taxonomy): Bacteria > Chloroflexota > Limnocylindria > Limnocylindrales > CSP1-4 > CF-46. The sequence continues at coordinate 1,711 of JANMPL010000079.1, read as the reverse complement.
CCTTCGTCGCCGACATCGAGAGTCGCTGTGACGAGCCCCCGGTCGCCACGGAGCTGACGACCGCCGGTTCGTACAACGTGGGTTCCTGAACGACTCCAGGACCGAGACTATCCCGAGGTCGGCGCGCGTCCGGAACGAGCGTCCTGGATCGTGACGATTGCCACCCGATCCGCCGGCTCGTCGTAGATGTAGACGACGATCATCCAACGCCACGGACCGAGCAGGAATCGGTAGTCTGACCATCGTCCGTGGAGTGGCGCCCCGATCAACGGAAATTGCGCCAGCGACGCGACTGACCGCTTGAATCGCGACGTCGTGTCGGCCGGCAGGCTATGCGTCGTGATCAGGGTCGCCAAGTCGGCCGCCGCCGTCGGCGTGACGACGACGCTCGCCATCGATCAGAGGTCCTCGAGGGGCGTCCCGGCTCCTGCCCGCGCTTCCGCCCTCCCCTCCTCTGCCCTCTCGAAGGCGCCTGGGATGGCATCGAGGAGATCGGTCACGTTGCGGGCGTCCGGGTCGGCTTCGTCGAGCGCCGTCGCCAGCAGGGACCTCGCGATCGTTCCCGGGTTCGTGTGTGTCCGCTCGGCCAAGCGATGAAGCTTGGTCGCCCGTTCGTCATCAAGGACTACGTTCACTCGATTGATCGGTCGCGCCATGTCGCAAAGATACACAGATTGACACACGTTGTGCAACGCCCAGGTCATCATCCGCGGCTGCGAGAATGTCGGGCAGACCAAGGAGAAGGAAGGCATGTTGTCAGACCGGGAGCCTCGACGGCCAGCGGCACTGATCACGGGCTCGGGGCGGCTCGTCGGGATCGGGGCGGGGGTCGCGGCTCGGCTCGCCGACGACGGGTGGGATCTGGCGCTGTCCTATTGGCGGCCGTATGACGCGGACCAGGCGTGGACCTCGGGCGACGACGAGCCCGAGCGACTCGCCGAGGATCTTCGCGGGCGCGGGGCAACGGTCCTGCTCCTGCCGGGCGATCTGGCTGTCCCGACTGAGCCAGATCGGCTCGTGGAAGAGGCCTCCGCGTTCGGACCGCTGCGCGGCCTCGTCCTCTCGCATGCCGAGTCGCGAGACTCTTCGATCCTCGACACGACCGTCGACTCCTTCGACCGGCACATGGCCGTGAACGCCCGGGCGAGCTGGCAGCTCATCGCGGCCTTCGCCCGGCAGGTGAAGGACGGCGGTGTCATCGTCGCGCTGACAAGCGACCACACCGCGTTCAACCTCCCGTACGGCGCGTCGAAGGGCGCGCTCGACCGGATCGTGATCGCGGCCGCCCGCGAGCTCGGCCATCTCGGCATTCGGTCGAATGTCGTCAATCCCGGCCCGATCGACACCGGCTGGATGGACGACAAGCTCCGCACCGAGCTTGCGCGTCAGCAGCCAACCGGCCGACTTGGCTCGCCCGCCGACGTCGCCCGGATCGTGTCGTTCCTGCTATCGAACGAGGGCGCCTGGACGACTGGCCAGCTCATCCACTCCGATGGCGGCTTCTCCGCCTAAACCGAGCTTCCAGCGCCGTTTGAACCTCCGAGGTCCGGATCCCGTGTGAACTGGCGAGCTTCGGGAATGTTGCCCGCTTCGCCCTGCCGTGCGCTGGCCGGAGCCGCTCCTACACACGCTCGTGACACACACCGTCGTGCTGGACGTCTAAGACTTAGACGCGTGGGCGATGGCCCACGCGCGGGCGACGCCGCGGAGC
>JANMPL010000075.1:0-2794 GCA_031369845.1 Chloroflexota bacterium | reverse complement strand
GCTCCGCGGGATCTACGGCGATCCCGAGCGCTACAAGGCCACCTACTGGAGCCGCTTCCCCGGGATGTACTTCGCCGGCGACGGCGCCAAGCGCGACGAGGACGGCTACTTCTGGCTGCTGGGCCGGGTGGACGACGTCATGAACGTGTCCGGCCACCGGCTCTCGACGACCGAGATCGAGAGCGCCCTCGTCTCCCACCCGGCCGTTGCCGAGGCCGCTGTCGTCGGCGGCCCGGACCCGATAACCGGCGAGGCGATCAAAGCCTTCGTGATCCTCCGTCTCGGCAACGACCCGACGCCCGAGCTGGGCGAGGAGCTCCGGCATCACGTCGCAACCAAGATCAGCCCGATCGCCAAGCCGAAGACGCTGATGTTCACACCGGACCTGCCGAAGACGCGCTCGGGCAAGATCATGCGCCGACTGCTCAAGGACATCGCCCAGGGGCGGGCCCTCGGTGACACCACGACGCTGGCCGACGCCGGGGTCGTGGAGACGATCCGCGAGAACTCCGGCAAGGCCGAGGACTAATCCCGCGTGCCGTTCAATTTCCTGCGCCGAAAGAAGGCCGAGCCGGCGATCCCGGTTGTGGCTCAGGCTCCCATGCGGGCCGGACGGTCCGGGACGGCCTTCGACGGCCTGACGGAAGAGTGGCGGCTGCTCGGGCGGATGCAGATCGAGGGCCGGCTGTCGGACGCGCTCAACAAGCGGGAGGCGATCGAGATCTCCGACGTCCGATGGGAGCCGATCGATGGCTCCGCACCGCTATCGGAGGCGCCGGGTCTCCGAAGCGTGGATCCCTACGACCTCATCCTCGTTCTCGCCGGCGAAGGATCGCTGCCGGAGTTGAGCGAGGCCGAGCGTGCAGCCCACAAGGTCCACAAGGTGTCGTACGACGTGGCCCTCGAAGCCCCGCCCTTCCGCATCACCGGCACGGTCTTCATGCACCCTGGCTCCGAGCCGGACCGACTGCTCGACAGGGCTACGGAGATGTTCGTCGCCGTGGTGGACGCCGTCGCGATGCTCGGCGACAAGCGGGTCGGCGATCCAGAGGTCGATACGATCCTCGTCAACCGGTTTTACCTGCGCGGGATCGAGCAGATCGACAAGCGAACCGGGATGAAGCCGCAGAAGTTGCCGGGGATGCCGCTAGGCGGCACAACCTGGCAGGATAGGTCGTAGGCGCCGCGTCTAGGCGCGGGCGGATTCCTTCGCCCGACCGAACAGCCGGAAGCCGGCCTTGAGCCCGGGCGCAACGCCTGCGGTCAGCGCCGGCGGTGTCCCGACCAGGATCTCCGCGAGGGCATTGAAGTCGTCGCTGATCCGCTCCTTGGGATACATCTCGAGGACGGTGCGACCCTCGTTGGCGGCGCGGACGAAGAGCAGGCCGCCCGATCGGATCAGGGCGAGGGCCGGCATCCCGACGGTCTTCTCCATGTCGGCCACGGACACACCGCTGTTGGCACGGTTCACGACGAGCACGAGCCGGTCGGCGAACCCGAGTTCGACACCGACATCCCGCAGCTGGACGGCGGCCCGCAGCGCGGGCACATCCGGCGTCACCGGCACAAGGATGCGGTCGGCCCGTTCGAAGATCGCGAGGTTGAGCGGGCTGTACGAGGGATGGAGGTCGACGACGACGAAATCGAACCCGCGGCGCGCCGCGGTGATCGCATCGCCGACTCGCTCGGCCTCGAGGATCTCGGTATTCATCGGTGAGCTGGTGAGGGAGACGATCGAGAGCCCCGACGGATGCGGCGCGGCCAGCTCGGTGAGGGTCTCGTAGGCGCTGCCATCTGCCTGCTCGTGCCAGCTGTCGGCGACCGTTCGCACCTGCTCGAGCCCGAGCGAGGTGGTCACGTGGCCTGTCACCGTGTCGGCGTCAACGAGGAGGACTCGCTGGCCGTAGTTGATCTGGAGGGCGGAGGCGACGCTGGTGGCGACGGTGGTCTTGCCGACGCCGCCCTTGGGGTTGAAGACCGCGACGATCGTCGCGCGCTTCTGCCAGTCGCCCATCTCCGTTTGCGTCTGGATGATCGGGCCTGACCCGTCGTCGATCGTGATCGAGCGAATGCACATCGCCTCGACGCGCCAGCGCAGGGACTCAGCCGAATACGGCCGGGTGAAGAACTCGTCCTCGACCATCGCGCGTGAGGGCCCGACCGACAGGCGGTCCAGCGCCCGGGGCGAGAGGACCATCAGCGCCGGGATCTGCCTCCCGCCATCACGCAGCAGGGCGTAATACTCGAGAGAGGTGTCGAAGTCGCTCTCGCCATCGAGGATTGCCACGGCGACGTCGCGGCGACCGGCCAGGACGCCCTCGAGGTGCTCTGGTCCCCGGATGGGCAGTGCGTCGAATCCAGCCTCGCGGAGTTCGGCCACAACGGGGACCTGCTCCTCGGGAGGTAGGGCGACGACGATGGCCGGACGGGCCACAGATGGGCTCCTGACTGGGGTGCCGGGCGCAGCCGGCGCTTTGACTAGTTGTCGGACTCGGGGTCGTGGGCGCTGACGTTGAGCGTGCCTTCGCCGTGGCCGGTTACCCGGGCCTGGAAGCTCGGCATGCTCGGGATCGCGTCGCGCAACACAACGTCGGCGGAGTGATGGACTGCGAAGAGGAACTCGCCGTCGGGACCGGACGAGACGCCGACCGACTGAACGCCGGGGAGCCGTCCGAGATGGCGCTTGAAGCTGGCGATGCTCGCGACGCTCACGAGCCCGACCACGACGACCTGGGTCGATGTCGACTCGGAGCGGCTCTTGTCGGAGCCCTTGCCCGGGACGAGCCCGGCCAGC
>JANMPL010000065.1:0-4620 GCA_031369845.1 Chloroflexota bacterium | reverse complement strand
CCGGGCGTCTACGAGGCGCCACTCGGAGAGATCGACGCCGGCGCCTACATCCTCCGGGTCTCGCAGACCCGGCCGGGTTCGACGCCACTGGGCCGCACGCTGGGGGTGGTCGCGCCGACCCCGGCTGAGTACCGCCTTCTCGGGTCGAATGAGCCGTTCCTGGCCACGCTCCGGTCCGCGACGGGCGGACGCGCGATCGAGACGGCGGCCCAGCCCTGGACGCACGACCTCGAGACAACCGATACGTACACCGACCTGTGGCCGACCCTGCTGATCCTCGCCTTGCTCCTCTGGCCGCTCGACATCGCCCTTCGGCGAGTCTCGATGGGCCGGCGAGAGCTGGCCGACGCCCGACGCTGGCTCGGCGGCGGCTGGCGACGGCGCGGGGTGATCGCCCCGCGGCCGGTCGAGGTGGCCGGGATGCTCGCGGCCCGCGATCGAGCCGCCGGGTCGTCGGCTCGCGCGGCGATTCTTCGCGGCGACGTCGCAGCGAGCAGTGAGCCCACCGCAGCGGGTGTAGCAGCAGTCGCCGCCCCGGCGCCGGGCGCCACCGAGGCCGCTTCGCCACGACGGGCGCGGGCAGCCGTGCCGGCAGCGACGCCGCCTGCGATGCCAGCGGCGCCGCCCGTCGCTCACCAACCAGCGCCGATTCCCGACGACTCGGGCGACACGATCGCCCGCCTGCGCGAGGCCAAGCGCCGCGCCCGCGGCGGCTGACTGATCGCGAGGGCGCGGCCGGGCGCCCGATGGTAGCCTCAGATCGATGTCCCCCACCGGCAAAGGAATGCGGCTCGCGATCCTTGTCGGGCTTTTCGGGCTAGTCGGCTGTGGTTTCACGGCCCCGCCGGCCCCGACGCCCGCCGACTTCCAAGGGATCGCGGCGGATCTAGCCAAACGCGGGCTGCAGATCGAGAACATCGTGTCGGGGGACGCCGGCTGTGGCGACATCACGCTCAAGCAGACGGCGATCGGACTCGACGCAGTGGGCCTCGATCAGGAGGCGCCGACCCGGCTGTACATCTACATCTTCCGCAATCGGGCGAGCTTCGAGCGCCTTCAACAGACCGTCGACGATTGCGCGATGACGTACGCGACAGACCCCGCAGCCTACGAGTCGATCGAGGCGTCGCCATTCGTGGTGGCGAGCGCCGGCCCGTGGGCGCCCGACTTCCGTGCGGCGGTCCGCTCGGCCATCATCGAAGCGGCCGGAACCGGCGACTGAGCCCTGGAAACGCGGGCCGGGAGTTCCACGCAAGACGGCCCGGGCCTATCATCGGCCGCATGCCGGGCACCCTATCGAGCCCGATTCTCGTCGGGCGAGCGACAGAGCTCAACGCACTCGACGCTGCATTGCGACGAGCGGAGGGGGGCACGCCCGCGATCGTCCTCATCGGTGGTGACGCGGGGCTCGGCAAGACGCGGCTCGTCGACGAGTTCGCCGCGGGTGCGCGGCAGTCGGGCACTCGCGTCCTGGTCGGTGGCTGCGTCGATCTTGGCGGCGAGGGCGTCCCGTACGGGCCGTTCCTCGAGGCGCTGCGGGCGCTCGGCCGCGAGCTGCAGCCCGAGGCCCTCGCGGTACTCCTCGGGGACGTCGGCCCGGAGCTGGTTGCGGTCGCGCCCGGCTTCGCGCGCTTCCTGACGCTACCCGATGAAGTCGCCGCGGGCACGGCCGCGGGCGCACCTTCGGCGTCGGCTGGTGGCGCGACCGACCAGGCTCGGTTGTTCGAGCTCACCCTCGCCCTCGTTGACCGCCTGAGCAGCGACCGACCGCTGGTCCTCGTCCTCGAGGACCTTCACTGGAGTGACCCGGCCACCCGCGATCTCCTCGGGTTCCTGGCCCGGAACCTCACGCAGGGTCGGATCATGGTCGTGGCAACGTTCCGCTCGGAGGATGTCGAGCGCGGCCACCCGCTCCTCGTCAGGCTCGCGGAAATTGCCCGGAATCCAGCCGTGGAACGCATGGACCTCCGGCCGCTCGATCTTGCTGAGCAGCGTGAACAGCTCGCCGCCATTCTCGGCCGCCGGCCCGCCCGTGACGTCGTCGAGAATATTCATGCTCGGTCAGAGGGCAATCCGTTCTTCGCCGAGGAGATCGTCGCTAGTCAGCTTGGCCGCGACGGTGTCGACCCGGAGCAGGACGCGATCCCGCGCTCGCTCCGCGACATCCTGATCGGCCGCGTTGCCAAGTTGCCGGACGCCGCCCAGCGCATTCTCGGCGCGGTCGCTGTCGCAGGCTCGCGAGCAGACGAGGAACTGCTGGCGACGGTGACGGAGCTACCCGAAGGCGCGCTCGTCGAGGCGATCCGGGAAGCGGTCGCCCGCCACGTGCTCGAGGTCGACGACCAGGCTCGGACCTACCGTCTGCGCCACGCGCTCCTCACGGAAGTCGTCTACGCCGATCTTTTGCCGGGCGAGCGGCGACGCCTTCACGACGCCGTGGCTCATTGGCTGACCGAGCCAGCCGCACGAGCCGGAACCGACGCTCAAGAGCGTCGTGGCACGGCCGCGGAGCTCGCACACCACTGGTTCGCGGCCGACAACCTCGCCGAGTCGCTCAAGGCCTCGGTCGAGGCCGCCGACGCGGCAACGGCCGTCCACGCCCACGCCGACGCGCTGCGCCATCTCCAGCGCGCCATCGACCTGTGGGATCGCGTCACCGAGCCAGAGGCACTCGCCGGGATGGACCGGGCCAGCCTTTTCGACCGCGCCTCACAGGCGGCCGACCGCGATGGTCAGGGCAATCTCGCAGTGGATCTCGGCCGGGAAATGCTGTCCGCCGTTGACGAGGAGGCAGAGCCCACACGAGCCGGTGTGATGCGATCGAAGCTCGCCTTCTACCTCTGGGCCACGGGGCAGACCCAGATGGCGGTCAACGAGTATCGGACTGCCGTCGCGCTCGTCCCAGCCGAGCCGCCTTCGGTCGAGCGGGCGCGGGTCCTGGGCGGGCTGGCGGCGACTCTGCCGGCTGCAGGCCGCTACCGGGAATCGCGCGAGATCACCGAGGAGGCCCTCGCGACGCTGCGAGCCACCGGTTCTCATGAGGGAGAACCGCGGTTGCTCAACCTCCTCGGGATGGACCTCGTCGGGCTTGGCGACGTCGATGCCGGGCTGGATCATCTGCGGGTCGCTGTGAGGATCGCCCGGGAGACCGGGGCACTCGACTACCAGCTTGGTGCGCAGCACAACCTCGCATTCTTCCTCAGCCAGACGGATCGCTTCGAGGAGGGGCTGAGGGTCGCAATGGATGCCCTGTCGACGGCCGCGAGGGTCGGCCTCGAACGTCGCTACGGTGCGGGCATGCGCGCAAGCGCGGGCGACATCCTGATGCGTTCTGGACGCTGGGACGAGGCGGACCTCATGACGGCCGCGGGCCGGGATGGCGGTGACGACACTTCCAGCGCGATCTATCTGCGGGCAACGCGAATAATGTTCCTAACGGCCCGCGGGCAATTTGAACCGGCCGCTGCCGAGCTCGAAGCCGCCGAACAGCTCGCGACCGATGACATAGACCCCGACGTCCACGCTTACCTTCTCCAGGCCACGGCGGAGGCCGCGCTTGCGGATGGGCGACCGGCGGATGCGCTTCGCGCCGTCGAGGCCGCGCTGGCCGAATTCGCGGGCAGCGACGAAGTACTGCTCGTCGCGCCACTCCTCGTTGTCGGTCTGACAGCCGCGGCCAACCTCGCCGACCATGGACGGGCGTTCCGGGACCCCGACGTTGTGGCGGCCGCGCAGTCCGCTGCCGGGGGCCTCGTCGATCAGGCGCGGACACTAGGGGCGGGCAGCCCAATGGCCGCGGCGCCGACCCCGTCGGTCGCGGCGGCCGTTGCGACCGTGGAAGCCGAGCGAACGCGACTTGATGGGCGGTCCGATTCCGCCGCCTGGCTGGCCGCGGCGGAGGCCTGGGAGCGGATCCCGATGCCATTCCCCGCGGCCCAAGCCCGTGCACGCGCCGCGGAGGCGATCCTGCTCGCGCGCGGGCCGCGGGAGGAGGCCGCCCGCCTGCTACGCGAGGCCCACCTCGCAGCGGCGGCGCTGGGCGCGGAGCCGTTGCGCACCGCGATCGAGGCCGTCGCGTCGCGATCGCGGATCCTTCTGGAGGCGCCGGCGTCAGCCGCGGCGGCCACTGCGACTGAGCCCGCTACGACGACACCCGCCTCCGCCGATCCGGCCAAGATCCTCGGCCTCTCGGCGCGCGAATGGGAGGTTCTGGAGCTCGTCGCCGCCGGCCGTTCCAACGCCGAGATAGCCGAGACGCTATTCATCAGCCCCAAGACGGCGAGCGTGCACGTCACTCACATCCTCGACAAGCTGGGGGTGAGCAACCGGGTGGAGGCGGCGACGATTGCGGTCCGGGTCACCGCGGGCAGCGACCCGGCCCGGACCGTCGATCACGCCTGACGCTCAGGAATAGAACCGGGGATCGTCCCTCGCCACGGAGTCGTCTTCCCACAACGGTAGGAGGTTCGCGGTCCGCTCGTCCCATACGCCACCGTCGTCGGGCTCGTCCGGATGGTGCTTGCGGTTCGCGGTGTGGCCCGCCTCCTTCAGCCGTCTAACGGCTTCGTCGGCCTCGTTTGGATCGAACCCGAGTCCAACGACGGCGCGGTTGCCGTGCGG
>JANMPL010000035.1:0-3389 GCA_031369845.1 Chloroflexota bacterium | reverse complement strand
TAACTGCCGCCTCGGTTCGGTCAGCCGCCCATCGCGAACATCTCGACCCGGGGCAGGTCGGCGGTCGCGGCGGTGCGGAGGTCGGAATAGCGGTCGTTGCGGACGCGCCAGACGCGGGCTATGGCCTCGCGCAACTCATCGTCCGAGGCCTCGCTCCGGACGACTGCCCGAAGGTCGTGGCCGTCGGCCGAGAAGAGACACGTGTAGAGCTTGCCCTCCGCGGAAATCCTCGCCCGGGTGCAGTCCCCGCAGAACGGTTGGCTCACTGACGCGATGACCCCGACCTCGCCCGACCCGTCGCGGTACCGCCAGCGGTTCGCGACCTCGCCGCGGTACTGCGCCGGCAGCGCCTCGAGCGGCATGTCGGCGTCGATCGCCGCGGTGATCTCCGCTGCCGGAACGACATCGTCGAGACGCCAGCCATTCGTGTGGCCGACGTCCATGTATTCGATGAACCGCAGGATCACGCCGGCCTCGCGCGCCCAGCTTGCCATCGGGACGATGCTGGTCTCGTTGATGCCGCGGCGGACGACCATGTTGATCTTGACTGGGCCGAGACCAGCCTCCTGGGCCGCCGCGATTCCGTCGAGGACCTTGGCGACCGGGAAGTCGACACCGTTCATCGCCGCGAACGTCGCGTCGTCGAGCGAGTCGAGGCTGACGGTCACCCGCTGCAGGCCCGCATCCCGCAACGGACCGGCCAGCCGCCGCAGTGCCGACCCGTTGGTGGTCAGGGTCAGGTCGAGCGGCCCACCGTCGGGTCGGCGGATCGCCGCCAGCATCCCGATGAGGACCGAAAGGTCGCGCCGGACGAGCGGCTCACCGCCGGTGATACGCAGCTTCTCCGCTCCGAGCGAGACGAACGCGCGCGCCAGCCGCTCGATCTCCTCGAAACGCAACACCTGGTCGCGCGGAAGGAACGCGAAGTCCGGCCCGAAGATCTCCTTCGGCATGCAGTACGTGCAGCGGAAGTTGCAGCGGTCGGTGACGGAGATGCGCAGGTCGTGAAGCGGCCGTCCGAGCAGGTCCCTGACCGCGTCAGGGCCCGGAGCCGCGCGATCGTCGATGGCAGACACGTCGCTATCGTACCCGCGGATGGACGGCGTGCCTTCGGGCCGACTCGCGCCGTTCGTTGCTTCCAGTTCGCCAACGACTAGGACGACGCCGCAACGATGCCCTGACCCGCCGTCCACGCGTGGCGTTCGTGCCTTGCAGTCGCCCGGTGCATGCAACAGACGTCGTCACCACGGCGAGGTAAATGCCATTCCGGCGAAGACTGGTAAGAAACAGTGGGACCCGTGCGGAGCGGCGGCCGTGCGGGACTTACCGGGCTCGGTGGCGTCCGGGGATGTCTGGTGCGAGGCCGGTACCACTGGGACGTGACGCTGGTACCTCTAGCGGACTCCACCGCACCCACCCACGCGGCCATGATGCCCTCACGCCCCGGAACCCCCGAGCCGTCAGTGGAGAGGCACCGTACCCATGGCCCAAACCGACGCCCGCGCCGGATTCCGGCTTCCCTGGAATTCTGAGCGGTCGAACAGCGAACAGACCGATACCGACGTCGAGCAGGCACAGGCTGTCCAGGCCGAAGCCGAGCCGGCCACGGACGACGCCCCCGTTACAGGCTGGGGGACCGAGGACACCACCTCGGCCGACAGCGGGGCGCCGACCGGCGAGCCTGACAACGAGGCACCAGCCGCAATGACCAGCGACGCACCAGAGACCACGGCTCAGGCCGGCTCGACGGCTCCGCGCAAGCAGAGCAAGTTCATGACGGACCTGACGAAGGCCATGCAGGTCGCCGCCGAAGAGGCGCGCTCGCGGACCCTGACCCAGTTCCAGGCCGAGGCAAAGGCTCACGTCGAGCAGATCCACGGCCGTTCGGCAACCGAGGCCACCGAGCTCCGACGCAATGCTGACGACGACGTCGCCGCCGTCCGCGAGTGGTCGAAGGCTGAAATCGCTCGCATCCGCGAGGAGACCGAGAGCCGGATCACGACGCGCAAGTCACGACTCGAGGGCGAGATCGACGGCCACGCCGCGATGATCGAGCGCGAGATCGAACAGGTCCAGTCCCGTGTCGCCGCCTTCGAGCAGGAGATGGAGAACTTCTTCGCCCGTCTCCTCGCCGAGGAAGATCCGACCCACTTCGCGACAATGGCCGAGCGCCTGCCCGAGCCCCCGCCCTTCGACGACATGTTCGATGCGACGTACGTTGTCGTCGCGCCGGCCGAGGCTGTCGAGACCACCGAGGTCGCCGACGTTCTCGAGACGGCCGACGCGACCGTCGACGAGACGGCCGCGGAGACCGAGACCCCCGTTGAAGAGGTGGTCGAGACCGTTGAGACCCCCGAGAGCGAGGAGTCGACCGCGACCCTCGAGGCCGACGCCGAAGTCGCCGGCGACACGGAGACCGACGACGAAGGCGGCGCCGACGACGGCTTCGTCCTCGATCGCGAGTCTGCCTTCGCTGCGATCCAGGCTGCTGCTGAAGCCGCCGCCAGCGCCGAGGTCGCCTCGGACGCCGCGGAACGAGCCGAAGCAGTCGCCGACATCATCGACATCGTCGGCCATCACGACGGTGAGAGCGACGACCCTGACGACATTCGGAAGGCCGCCCTCGGCCTGACGCCCGACTACGACGCTGCCGAGGCAGAGGCCGCCGCCTCAGCCGATGCAAGCAACGGCGAGGGCGAGGAGATCCCCGAGATCGGCGACGACGTGCTAGCCGCACGGCTGGCCGGGCTCGTCCCGGGCAAGGGCAGCGACAGGGGTCGCTCGTCCGAGTCGAAGTCGACCCAGGTCATCGTCGTCGGGCTCGTCAGCGTAGCGAGCATCGCCAGCTTCAAGCGTCATCTCGGTCGGCTCCCCGGCGTTCAGTCGGTCGGCGTCTCATCCGGACCGGACGGCGAGTTCCTGTTCGCGGTGAACCACTCGAGCGACGTCGTTTTGCGCGACGCCATCCCGAGCATGCCGAGCTTCCAGGCCCGGGTCACCGGGCACGCCGACGGCACCCTCAACGTCAGCGCCCACGACCCCGAGTCCGACAACTAGTCAAGCCGTCGGCCGAGCCGGCACCCAGTCAGGAGCCAATCTGTGGCCCGTCCGGCCATCGTTATCGCCCTTCCTCCCGAGGAGCAGAGAGCCGTCGTGGCAGAGCTCCGCGAGGCCGGATTCGACGCACTGGCAATCAGTGGCCCCGAGCAGCTCGAGGCCACTCTCGCGAGTCGTCGAGACGTGGCGGTCGCGATCCTCGATGGCGAGAGCGACTTCGACACGTCGCTCGAGTACTACGCGATCCTCCACGACGTCGGTCGCCAGATCCCGGCTCTCATGGTCCTCTCCCCGCGGGCACTCGACCGGTTGTCGGTCGGTCCGTCGCGGGC
>JANMPL010000628.1:0-2989 GCA_031369845.1 Chloroflexota bacterium | reverse complement strand
CATGAGCTACCTTGCCCGGGGACGTGTTGATGACTGACCAGGAACGTCGCTTTTGTCCTCGATGTGGGGCTGGCCTCGTGGCGGGCATGCCGTTCTGTCCGGGCTGCGGCCTCAACACCACTGAGGTCGGCGACCGATTCGACCCGCCCGCGAGCGATCGCGCCGATTCGGCCGTTGACGTCCTCGGCAGGCCCCTCGACGACGGCTCGCAAGCCACGACACCGACGGGAACGCCGACTTCGCCCGACTGGACGCCGGTCGCGGGGGCTTCGGCGGCTGGGCTTCGCCGGCTCGCAGGTCTCGGTTCGCCCGGAAGATCCATCATCGTCGGTGCCGTGATCGTCGCTGCGGGCCTCGTCGTCTTCGGCCTGCTCATGCGCCCTCAGCCTGGCAGCCCAACGCCACCGTCGGTGCCAGGCTCGTCGACCCAGGGAGGCCAGGTGGGACCGGGCGGATCCCCGGTTGGCCCCGCTGCCCCCATCGTCGGTCTGACGATCGAGAGCCCCCAGGACGGTCAGGCGATCGCGACCAAGGATGTGACGGTCATCGGCCTCGCCCCGCCTGGGCTCGGGGTTACCCGCGACGTCAGCTTCGGGTTCGATCAGCACGCCACGGCTGACGGCACCGGGCATTGGGCGATCAGCGTCGGACTCGACGAGGGCCAGAACGATCTCGTCTTCCGGATCGGCGACGACCATTCGACCGAGAAGCGAGTCCGGGTGATCTATACGCCCCAGACGCCGTAGTCGGCTTCCCGAGACCGAAGTCGCGCCTCAGCGGGCGGAGCTTGGCTCCACTAGGAACATTCTGCGGCGCGGACGCTCGCGCTCGCGGAGGCTCAGCGCGGCGGCTGCCTCGAGCTCCAGGACGGCCTCGGACGCCGCGTCCCAGTCGGGACTGCCTTGGGCGGCCTGGTCGCGCCGGCGGCGCGCTCGCTCGAGCTCGGTGGGGCGGCGGTCGGTCGGTCTGGCGAGCGTTGGGTGGACGGTCTCGTGCATGTCGCGTTTGACTCTGGACTCGCCCGAACGGAGGCGCATCACCCATCCGTCGTAGGACGGTGCCGAGCGTCAACGGGAGTTCAGGCCGGCAGTCTCCCGTCGTTGGGCTGTGGCGGGTCGAGCACTCACAGGAGAACCGGCGTCCATCACGGCCGCCGGTTCTCCTCATGTTCCCGACTATTCTCCCCTCATGAGCCGACGCCACATCCCCGACGAGATCCTGACCGCCGCCCACGAGCGCGCTCGCGCCAGGGCGGAGCGTGACTGGCCGGAGGCCGACCGACTCCGGGCCGAGATCGAAGCAGCCGGCTGGACCATCGTCGATCGGGGCACCGACTTCGCGCTTGCGCCCGCGAGCCCGCCGACCGTCGAGGCCGACGGGATCGTCCGATATGGCGCGACGGCCGAGGTGCCGTCCCGGGCGGAGGAGGCCCCGACCGGCCTCGCGACGGTGATCCTCGTGGCGACCGACTGGCCGGCCGACCTGGACCGAGCCTTGGCCGGCCTCCGGGCGCATGGCCCGGACGGTCTGCAGATCGTCGTCGTGGCCGACGGCCCCTCGCCAGGCCAGGACGCGGCGCTCGTGGGTCTCAGCGGCGATGACGTGGAGGTCGTTCGGACATCCGGCCGGCTCGGTCAGGGGGCGGCGCTCAACATCGGAATCAGGCGGGCGTCGGCGGCCGTCGTCGTCGTGTTGGACCCGAGCGTCGAATCAACCGGCGACGTCGTGACGCCATTGGTCCGCACACTCGACGACCCGACCGTCGCGGTCGCAGGCGGCTGGGGCCTCGTCAGCGACGACCTCCGACGCTTCCGCGAGGCGCCCGCGGGTGACGTCGACGCGATCGAGGGCTACGCGATCGCCTTCCGGCGCGAGGACGCGATCGTCCGCGGCCCACTCGACGAGCGGTTCCGCTTCTATCGCAACCTGGACATCTGGTGGAGCCTCGTCCTTCGCGATGAAGGGGAAGAGCGGCCAGGGCGACGAGCGGTCGCGGTTGACCTGCCGGCCACCCGCAACGAGCACCGCGGCTGGACGAGCCTTCCGGACGCGGAACGGGATCGGCTGAGCAAGCGGAACTTCTACCGGATCATCGATCGCTTCGGGTGGCGCCGAGACCTCCTCACCGGCCGGGGCGCGCCCGAACCGTAGATTCGGTCCCGGAATCAACGACGTCCCAGCCCAGCTTGGCGAGCGCGGTTCGGATCTCGTCGGCTCGGGCATAGTCGCGGGCAGCTCGCGCCGCCGCCCGCTCTGCCATGAGCGCGTGGACCTCATCGGGGGCCGCGGCAGCGGGTTGCCTCGCCCAGACACCATCGAGGCCCAGCCCGAGGACCGCGTCCGCATCGAGGGTCAACCAGCGCCGCTCGTCGTCGGGGAGCGAGGATCGGGCGATCTCGCGGACGATCGTCAGGGCCGTCGGCAGGTCGAGGTCGTCGTCGATGGCCGCGACGAATCGATCGTGGAGCTCCCGCCCGGCCGTAGAGAGGGGAGCCGAGGGCTCGTTGGCCCGGTCCGAGAGTGGCGCGTCGGCCGGCGCGTCTTCGCCCCTGCCATGGCCGGAAGTTCCTTTGGCCAGCCCCACCGGCCGATCAGGGGCCGTGCCGGCCCGGATCGCGGGCGGCGCCGCCCACGGCCCAGCGGCCGGCGGCAGACCCAGGCCGCGGAGCAGCGAGCGCAGAGACTCGAGGCCGGCCGCAGCGCCGGCCAGCGACTCGGGGGTGTACTCGAGCTTGTGCCGATAGCGGGACGTCAGCGCCAGGTAGCGGAGGGCGAGCGGGTCGATGCCGCGGTCCGCGAGCTCCGTGACGCGCTCGAAATTGCCTGCCGACTTGGCCATCTTGTGGCCGCCGACCTGCAGGAACTCCCCGTGGACCCAGATCGCCGCGGGCGGGCCACCGACGATCGGCGCCGACTGGGCGATCTCGTCTTCGTGATGCGGGAAGACGTTGTCGATCCCGCCGGTGTGAATGTCGAACCGCGGCCCGAG
>JANMPL010000626.1:0-9178 GCA_031369845.1 Chloroflexota bacterium | reverse complement strand
ACCGATGTTTCGCCCACCCGGCGAACCCAGCTGTGGCGTCGTGGCGCGGCGCGGCGCGCCAGACGTGAGCCTCAGGCCTGGTAGGGGGTGTTCGCGCTGACGATCCGGATGATCCAGACGATCTCGAGGGCCGCGATGATGATGAGGGCGATGCCGATCACCGTCTCCATGGAACGTCCTCCATCCCAGATCACGATCGGGGGCCCGACCTCCGCCGGATAATGCGGCGCGAGCATCTGGAAAGCAACAGACAACAGACAAAACGCCCGGTCCGTCGCACCCTGTGAGGGCTGCGCGCCATCGAAATCGAGCTGAGCGGCCGCGAGTCCGGGGTTCCTGGCCGGAATTGATGGCTGCAAGCCCTGGATTCGCTCGGTGGGCGTGTCGCGCCTTGCCTTCGGCCACAAATCGATGGCTGGTGGCCATCCAGCGGCCGGGGCGATGATCAATGCCGGCGCGGCCGCTCCTGGAGCCGGGGTACAAGCGACATGAGCTCGGTGGCGACGTCGATCGGGCGCGCGCCGCGTGACTCGAGGAGCTGGAACACTTCCTCGCGTTCCTCGTGGCACAGCAGGACGATGACCCGCGGGCGGGCTCCCGCGTCGGCCAGCTCCGCCTTGAGCGCCGCGGTCTCCGATTCGTAGATCGGCACGTCGGAGGTCGCGACGCCGGCCTCCCGCACGCCCGCGAGCAGCTCGCCGACGACCGACTCTCGCGACCGGCCGCGGAGGTACTTCAACGTTTCCTTGATCGCGACGCGCTGGGCTCGGCTCGCGGCGATCCGGGCGATCCCGCGCAGCGTGTCGTCGGGCCGGTCAACTGCCGTCCCGACGATCGCAGTGATCGGTGCCGCCCGACCGGCGGCCCCTCCGGAGATCCCCTCCGCGACGTCGAGCACGGCCGAGACGCCGGCTTCGTTGTGGGCGAAGTCGACGATGACGATCCGCGCCCCGACTCGGTAGAGGTTCAGCCGACCGGGCGACCGATCCGACGTCGGGCGGAACTCGACGAGCCCGTCGGCGACCTCCGCGATCGACGCCCCGAGCCCGCGCGCCGCCGCGGCCGCGGCAAGCGCGTTGGCGACGTTGTGCCGGGCGATGCCGCCGATCGTGATCGGGATGCGCGCGAGCTCCACGATCTGCGATTCGCCTTTCGGCGTGAGCTCCATGACCCAGCCGTCGCGGACGACGTAGCCGCGTCCCCCGGCCGCCACGTTCCGTCGAACCGCGGCCGAGCCACCGGGAACGAGCGAGAACAGTGCGACCCGGCTGCGGACCCGGCGGGCGGTGGCGGCGACCAGATGGTCGTCGGCGTTGAGGACGGCCCAGCCGTCAGGCTTCGTGACCCGAGCGACCGTCGCCTTCACCTCAGCCAGTTCGGGCAGCGTGTGGATCCCCTGGAGATCGAGATGGTCCGAGGTCACGTTCGTGAAGACGCTGACCTCGTTCGACTCGTAGCCCATCCCCCGGAGCACGAGGCCGCCGCGCGCAGTCTCGAGGACCGCGACGTCGAGATCGGACCGGCCGAGGATCTGGAGCGCGCCACCCGGCCCCGTCCAATCGCCCGGATCGACGAGGCGCTCGTTGACGAGAACGCCGTCCGAGGTCGTCGTGGCGACCATCCGGCCGGCCTTGACGAGGATGTGGGTGATGAGCCGGGTGACCGTGCTCTTGCCGTTGGTCCCGGTGATCGAGACCACGGGCATCTTGCGGTCGGCGTCGCGGATCCACGTCGGTGGCGTCGCCCGGGCCTCGACGATCCGGGCCTGCCAGCGAGCGAGGAAGCGCTCCTGCGCTCCTGTCAGTCTGGCCCGGCGAGCGGGCGAGACGTCGCGCTCGGCGAGGGCGAGCGCCGCCTCGGCGATTGTGTGGGCGCGTTCCGCGCCGGTCCACGGGAACGTGATGATCCAGTGGCCGGGATCTGACGAGCGATGGACGACGACCCCGCCGCGGCCCTCCCCGTGCTCGGCCCTGAGGCGTCGCGTCCAGTCGACGACTCCCTCGATCTGCCCGGGCCAGCCGCGCCGCGGGATCACGGCGGCGAGCCGAACGAGGGCGTGGCGACCGGGCGCCCGCTTGCCGTACCAGGTCCGCCGCCGGCCGATCGCGACCTCAATCTTGACCACCGGCTCGAGCCGGTAGACGTTCGGACCTTCCAGGAGTCGGATCTCAACCTGGCGCACGATCCGGCGAGGATAGCAAGCAGCGGGCCTCGTAGACTGGCCGAATGGAGACGATCGCCTCGCCGGGCGCGGGCGTCACGGCCGACGAGCTGGCGGCCATCGGGGCCTCAGTCCGCGCCGCGGAGCCTGGCTACCTCGCCGATCTCGAGCGACTCGTGAGCATCGACTGCGGCAGCTACACGCCGGCCGGGGTCGAGGAAGTCGCGACGTTCGTGGCCGGGTTCCTGACCTCTGTCGGGGCGGAGGTCGTTCGTCACGCCGATCCGGACGGGCGCCTGGGGCCGACGATCGTCGGGACCGTAAAAGGCGCGCCGGGGGCGGGTCCGCGCGTCCTCCTCATCGGCCACATGGACACGGTCTTCGATCCCGGGACCGCGGCGGAGCGGCCCTTCCGGATCGAGGGCGGCCAGGCATTCGGGCCCGGCGTCACCGACATGAAGTCGGGCCTGCTGACCGGGCTTTACGGTCTCCGAGCCCTCGTCGAGCTGACGCGGGACGGCGGCCTGCCC
This sequence comes from Chloroflexota bacterium, assembly GCA_031369845.1. Taxonomy (GTDB): domain Bacteria; phylum Chloroflexota; class Limnocylindria; order Limnocylindrales; family CSP1-4; genus CF-46. The sequence goes on along the minus strand of JANMPL010000626.1, from coordinate 6,487 downwards.
TTCGAGCGGATCGTCTTTGTCGCCAATCCCGATGAGGAGATTGGTTCACCGGCGTCGTCGCCGCACATCCGGGCGGTGGCACCCGACATGGATGCCTGCTTCGTGCTCGAGTGTGCCCGCGCGAACGGCGACATCGTGTCGTCGCGGAAGGGGACGCTCGACCTCGTGCTCACGGTTCACGGTCGGGCGGCCCACGCGGGCGTCGAGCCGGAGAAAGGCAGAAGCGCGATCCTCGAGGCCGCCCGCATCGTCCGCGACCTTCACGCGCTCAATGGCCGATGGCCGGGCGTCACGATCAACGTCGGCGTCATCAGCGGCGGAACCCGGCCCAATGTCGTCGCCGAACGCTGCGTCCTCGAGGTCGACGTCCGGGCCACCGACGCAGCCAGCCAGGACGAGGCCGAAGCGGCGATCCGCGCGCTCGCCGCCGCAACGGAGGTGCCAGACACCACCGTCGAGGTCGAGCGGCGCGCCCGCCACCGGCCGATGGAGAAGCTCGAGCGTTCGGGACGGCTCCTCGACCATGCCGTCGCGATCGCGGGACGGCTCGGCTTCGAGGTCAAGGACACCGCGACCGGGGGTGCGTCGGACGCGAACACGACGTCGGGTCTCGGCGTTCCGACGCTCGACGGACTGGGGCCGATCGGCGGCAACGATCACTCGCCGGCCGAGTACCTCGATCTCGGCTCGGTGGTGCCGCGGACGGCGCTGTTCGCCGGACTGCTGCTCGCGGTTGCGCGTGACCCGGCGTTCCGGGAGCCGCGTGGCTGAGCGCCGGCGGATCTCGTCGGGCGGGCCGTGGGAGGCGTCCATCGGCTACAGCCGGGCGATCGTCGTCGGCGATGCCTGCCACGTCTCGGGAACGACAGACGCGGGCCCGAGCGGGCCCTCGCTTCACCCGGGCGATGCCGGCGCCCAGGCCCGCGCGGCGTGGGCGATCGTCGAGCGGGCGCTGACGGAAGCGGGTTTCTCGCTGCGTGACGTCTTCCGGACGAGGATGTTTGTCGTCTCGATCGACGACGCGCCCGCCGTCGCGGCGGTCCACGGCGAGCTGTTCGGCGAGATCCGGCCCGCCTCAACCCTCGTCCAGGTCGCCGGCCTGATGGAACCGTCGCTCCTCGTCGAAGTTGAGGCCGACGCCCGCCGAGCCTAGCGAGCGGCGCGCCTCAGCCGAGGCCAGCCAGCCGGCCGACGACGGCGATCGCGACCGCGGTCACAAGTCCGAGGAAGAGGTTGCGGCGCCACGCGACGACGCCGAGGCAGGCACCCACCGCCAGCCATTCGAGCCCAGCGTGGAAGGTCGGCCCGGCGTCGGTCGTCACGACCATCACGGCGACGGCGGCGAGGGCGGAGAGAATGGCCGGCCCGACGAGCTGGAGATAGTCGAAGGCCTTTCGGGGCAGGCGATCCATACGCGGGGCGAGGAGACCAAGCGCCCGCGACGGGTAGGTGACGACCAGCATCAGGACCGCCAGGAGGACAAGATCGGTCTTCAACGGCCGGTTCCTGGTGGCTCGGATGGCACCGGTGGCCCAGCGCCGGGCTCGACGTGCGTACCCGGCATCGCGTAGCGCTCCGCCGACGCGGGACTCCCGAGCGGCGCCGTCTCGTGCGCCGCCGCCGCGGGCACGAGCAGCCCGATGGCCGGGCCGATGAGCCCGCCGGCGATGATCCCGATCGGCGGCCCAACGACGAGCGCGACCACGACCCCAATCGCCGCCCCGCTGATCGCCGCGACGACCTCGCGTCGCCCGCTGATCAGCCCCACAGCCAGGCCGATCATCGCGGCCGGGAAGATGACGTCGATCCCGAACCTGTCCGGATCCGGAATGGATCCGCCGACCATCACGCCGGCCAGGGTTGCGAGGTTCCAGGGGATGAACGTCGCACCGATGCCGGCCACCCAGTAGCCCCACATGTCGGCCCGGCCGAGGCGCCGGAAGTGGGCCATCGTCAGCGCGAATGACTCGTCGGTCAGGAGGTGGGCGGCCGCCGCCCGCTCGACGAATGGCCGGTCCCGGAGCCACGGCGCGAGCGCCGCTGAATAGAGAAGGTGGCGAGCGTTGAGCAGCGCGGTGAGGAGCACGACACCCGGCCACGCGAGGCCACCGGCCACATACCCGACGGCCGCGAACTGCGTCGCACCTCCGAAGGCAAGGGCGCTCATCGCGAGTGCCTCGACCGGCGAGAAGCCCGCGTCCCGGGCCGCGAGGCCGTACACGAACCCGAAGCCGACGGCGCTGACAACGATGCCGGCTGCCTCGGTCACGAGCCGCCGTCGCGATGGGGCGACGTCCGGAGGAGGCGCCACGGGGCTGGGTTCAGCCACGGACCGCAAGGTAGCTGTCGACGAGGTCGTGGCGGACTGTCAGCTCGCGATCGATGAGATAGCGATCGTCCTCCGGAAAGAATCGGGCGACGGAGATGTCATCCCCGGCGAAGGCCCGGATGTCGTCGAGTCCCCGCCAATAGGAGACAACCTCGAACTCGGCGCTGTCGGTCATTTCGTCGAGATGGCGGAACACGACAACGCCCTCGCTGCCGGGTGTCGCCCGGAGGGCGGCGATGCCGCTCTCCTCGAGGTATGTGAGATAGCCGTCAAAGTCGGCGGCGCGGACCCGGCCGCGCCAACGGCGAGCGATCATCAGGCTGCCTCCATGTCGACATGATCGGGCACGCGGCGCATCCGCGGGACGGCCGATTTCAGAACCCAGGCCGGCGCGACAAGCATTCCGAGGGCACCAACGACGAGCGTCCCGCGGAGGCCGATCACCTCGCCGAGCAGGCCGCCGAGGAGCGAGCCGATCGGGATTGCGCCGTACACGAGCGTCCGGTAGCTCGCGTTGAGCCTGCCGAGCATCGCGTCGGGAGTGATCGCCTGGCGGAGCGTCACGATGTGGACGTTGCTGATCGCGACCCCGAAGCCGCCGATGGCGAATGACGTGGCGAGAAGAACGGCTGGCAGGTCGCTCGACGCGGCCAACGGCAGGAGCAGCGGCGCCGCACAGGCAACGACCATGGATCCTGTGATCGCCCGGCCCACGCCTACCCGCCGCGCGATCCGCGGGGCGAGCGAGGCCCCGACGAGCGAGCCGACGCTGCCGACGGCGAACGCGAGCCCGATGAGCGCAGGCTCGAGGCCGATCTCGCGAGTCGCGTGCAGGATCAGCACGGCGATGATGACCTGGTTGAACAGGTTGTACTGGGCGGCCTCGAACGCGCAGGCGCGCAGGACCGGCTGGCGCCGTAGGAACCGCAGGCCTTCGATGACCTCGGCCCGGAAACTCGGTGATGCGCTCGAAGGCGCGGGCGGTGGCTCTGGCGTTGAGATCAGGCGGAGGCTGACTGCGGAGACCAGGTAGCTCAACGCATCCAGAAGCAGCGCGAGAGGCGCCCCGACCGCCTGGACGAGGAGGCCGGCGATCCCCGGCCCACCGACCTCCGCGGCCGACGCGGTCGCCTGCAGGCGGCCGTTCGCCTGGGTTAGCTGTTCGCGTGGGACGAGGGACGGGACGTGGGCAAGATACGCGAGATCGAACAGGACCTGACAGCAGCCGCTTCCGAGCGCGACGAGGTAGAGGAGTTCGATCCGGAGCACTCCCGCGACCGCCGCAATCGGGATGACCGCGATCAGGAGGCCGCGGCCGATGTCGGCGCCGATCAGGATCGGCCGGCGCCGCCTCCGGTCGATCCACGCGCCCGCTGGCAGGGTAAGGAACAGGAACGGCACGAAGGCAGCCGCGCCGAGCAGGCCCATCTGCACCGGTCCAGCGGCGAGGACGAGCGCCGCAGTCAGCGGCAACGCCAGGGCGGAGACCTGCGAGCCGACGAGCGATACCGCCTGGCCGGGCCAAAATAGGTGGAAGTCGCGGCCCGCGCTCGTCCTCATGTGGCCACCTATAACCGACTATTGACGATGACCGGTTACGCAACCGCTGACTTGATTACGGTGGTGCTAGGCTACGGCCATGGCCATGGCTCTCTCCACGGATACCCTCGAGCCTGGAACTCGGCCCCCGGCACCGGAGCCCGTCCGGCTCGTCCAGCGGTTCTTGAACAGCGTCGACATCGAAGGTGGCGAGGAGGCCTTCGACGGCCCGCTCGGCGTGCGGCAGTGGCTCGCTTCTGTTGGCCTGCCCGGTTCACGGTCGCCGCTGTCCGACGCCGACGTCGCCAGCGTGATCGAGCTGCGCGAGGCGATCCGCGACGTGCTCGAAGGCCGGACTCACGGCAGGACGTCGGAATCGTCGATACGGCGGTTCGACCGGGCGGCCGACGCGCTGCCGCTCCGCGTCCGGGCAACTGCGGACGGGATCGGCCTCGCGCCGGGCCGGCCGGCCGGCCTAGCCGCCGCGCTTGGACGGATCCTTGGCGTCCTCGCCCAGGCCGCCGCGGACGGGACGCTCGACCGGCTCAAGGTCTGCTCGAATGACGTCTGCCGCTGGGCCTACTTTGACGCGTCGCGAAACCGCTCAGGCAGGTGGTGCACGATGGCCGTCTGCGGGAATCGGATCAAGAGCCGCGCGTTCCGGGGCCGCTCACGCCGCCCCGCAGATCGACGCGTCGCCGGGCGGCCTGGGGGTCGATGCTAGCGCAGGAACGTCTTGCCGCAGGTTCCGTCGCAGACGACGAAGAGGGCGTGCAGGTCGTGGGCATAGCCGGCGATGTGAAGCAGGCCGGGGCAGCCCTTCGTCGGGCATTTCCAGACCCACCAGCGATCGTTCTCGTCGAGCGGCGTAGTCTCCGTGGCCAGCTTGTCGGCGAGGCCCTCGCGCTCGGAGACTAGTCTCGCGATCACGGCGGCGCGTTCTGCCTGCGTCTCGCTCGTGTAGGGATAGTTCTGGCCGACGTTCGAGGTCACGAGCGCTCCCGCGAGCTGGGCGATGAGGGACCGGTGGCGGCGTCGTGTGAGCGCAGCCCGCCACCGGTAGTTCGGAGGATAACTCGAAAGCTGTCGCGGAGGAACGACCACGGCTGCGTTGGAGCCTGCGCTCCTCGCTCACGGGCCTCCAAGCCCGCTCGCTGCGGTGCTCGGCTCCGCCTTGCCATGGCCGCCCCTCCGCGACGATCGCAGACCGGGCCCTTACCAGACGGCTGGGAGACCTGCGCTCCTCGGGTCGGTTGCTGCAGCGAGGGAGCCACCCTGGGCTGGGCCCCCTTCGACGAGCTCGATTGCGTGGGCGTGGCCCAATCCCGAGTCGAACGGCTCGGTTCGGGACACTGGGTGGCCTAGCGCCTCGAGCGTCTCGAGGACGCCGTTGGCGAAGCGGGGCTCGGCGCGAACCTCGACCGGCGGCGCGAAGTGCTCGTCAGGCTCGACGAACCAGCGCGGTGCGCCGACTGCCGTCGCGACATCCAACCCGCCGTCGACGAGAGAAGACACGATCTGGGCATGAATCTGGGGCTGTGCGTCGCCGCCCATCGACCCGGTCACGATCCACGGCCCTTGGTCGCCGCGGAACAACATCCCGGGCAGGAGCGTGTGGAGCGTCCGCTTGCCCGGCGCCAGGACATTCGCATGCGCCGAGTCGAGGCTGAAATACGAGCCGCGATTCTGATAATGGATTCCCGTTTCGGGATCGACTACGCCGGACCCGAAACCCATGTAATTCGATTGGATGAGACTCACGGCGTTGCCCTCGCCGTCGACGGCCGCGAGATAGGCCGTGCCGCCGCCGCGTGGCGCAGTCGAGCCGGCCGGCGACGACGCTCGCCGCGGATCGATCCGGCCGGCGAGCTCCGCCGCGTACTCCTTCGAGATAAGCCGCGCAACCGGGATGTCCCGGAACTCGGGATCGGTGAGCTCGGCGTCGCGGTCGGCCATCGCGAGCTTCGACGCCTCGATGCCGAGATGAATCCAGCGCGCATCGGCCACCCCGGCCGGCCCGAACGCCGCGGCAGGAGGCGGTTCGAAGCGCTCCAGGATGTTGATGATCTCGAGCGCGACCGGCCCCGACGAATTTGGCGGGTGAGTCGTGACCCGGATGCCGCGGTAGTCCGTCGCGATCGGGTCGCCCCAGGTCGACGTGTGGCCCGCGAGGTCGGCGTCAGTCACCAGCGATCCGGCCGCGGCGAGGCCGCGCGCCTGCCGCGCGGCGATGTCGCCAGCGTAGAAGTCGTCGAAGCCCACGTCGGCCATCCGCTCGAGGGTCCCAGCCAGGGCGAGGAGCCTGACCATCTCGCCTGGCCGCCACGCCCGGCCATGGGGCCGGAAGACCTGGGCGAAACCGGACTCCGGCCCGATCGTCTTCTCGACCCGGGCAGCCGTGACCTCGACCCCGCGAATGAACTCGTCCCAGGCGGGGAAGCCGCGCCCTGCCAGCTCGATGGCCGGGGCGAGGATTTCCGCCCGCGTAAGCCGACCGAAGCGGGCGTGGGCGTCGGACCATGAGCGAACGGCGCCCGGAACGGTGATCGTCAGGGGCCCGTGCAGCGGCAGGCGTTCGAGGCCGCGCGCCCTGAGGGCCGCCGGCTCGGCGGCCGCGCC
>JANMPL010000621.1:0-1755 GCA_031369845.1 Chloroflexota bacterium | reverse complement strand
CCGCCGTCGTTCGCGGGCGCGCTTAGCGGCATGATCCTCGAAGAGTCAGGGCGCCTTTCGATCCGACTTGCGACCGTCATCCCAGCTGACGATGCGACCCGGCCGTGGCGCGTCCCCGCCGCGATCCGGGCCGCCTTCAAGTGGGAGCCGATGCGCGCCGCCGCGATGCGTCCGAACGAGCTGGCCGAGACGGTCCTTGCGGGCTTCAGACGATCGATCGAGGGGCTGAGCCGTCCGTAGGCTAGACTCGCGCCTACCGTGCCAAACATGTTCGACGAGTTCCTCGACGAGCTTCGTCGCCGCCAGGCCGAGGCCTCAACCGGCCGACCGCCCCGACCCGCCTCGGACCCCGAGGGCGATCCCGTCTCCGACGACGATGATCCCCGCGCAAGCGACGACGACGCCACCGTCGATTCGGACACGGAGGCGGATGAGACCGAACGTGAGCCGGAGCCCGAGCCCATCACGATCGGCCGGGGCGGTCGGCGTGGGACCGGGGACGGTCGGCCGCCGCGCGATCCCCGCCGCGGGCGTCCGGTCGGTGGCCCGAACGACGGCGGGAGCCTTGGGCTTCGCCGCCAGATCGGTGTGGTGGTGGCGGTCGTCGTCGTCCTGTTCGTCATCATCATGGTCGCCGTCGGTCTCGAGCTCTGGACCGATGCCATCTGGTACAAGAGCGTCGGATACGACGCGGTGTTCTGGACCCGCGTCGGCGCCCAGGTCGGACTGTTCGTCGGCGGCCTCGTTCTGGCGCTCGTTGTCCTGCTCGGCAACCTCTGGCTCGCCGGCAGGTTGGCGCCGCCGGCCAGCCGGGTCGGCGCCGGCGGCACCGTGCGGGGCTGGCTCGACCGACTGAACGAGGCGATGGTCGAGTCGGAGCAACGGTCCGGGCGAGCCCGCGACGCGCTCGGCAGGCGGGCCGGCCAGGGGCCTCGGGGCCCGGCGGACATCACTCCCTACGACATGCCGGATGCCACGCCGATCGGCCGCGTCGTGATCGCCGTCGTCGCCGTGTTCGTCGCCCTCACAGTGGCCGGCGCATTGGCCTCGAACTGGGCGACCGTGTTGCTGTGGATCAACCGCGTTCCGTTCGATCCTGCGGGCGCCGGCACCGTCACCGACCCGGTCTTCGGCAGGGACATCTCGTTCTTCCTGTTCGATCTCGGCTTCCTGCGCTTCGTCCAGGTGACCGCAATCGGCCTGGTCATCTCGTCACTGATTGTTGCCGGCGCTCGCTACCTGGTCGCGGCGCTCGACGGCAGCGCTGTCTTCAGCACTCCTGTCCGAGTCCATCTTGGCGTGCTGGCCGGGCTGGTCCTCATGGCGATCGCCGTCGGCTACCAGCTCGACAAGTTCGAGCTCGTCTACAGCTCGCGGGGCATCGCCAGCGGAGTCTCGTACACCGACGCGAACGCCCAGTTCCTTGCGTACGACGTCCTGACGGGCCTGTCGGCGATTGCCGCGGCCTTCCTCGTCGGCGGCGCGTTCTCCCGCGTCCTGTGGCCCCTGGGGTTGACCGTCGCGGTCTGGTTCATCGCCTCGATCGGCATCGGTCGGATCTACCCGGAGATCGTCCAGCGGGTCACAGTGATCCCGAACGCGCGGGTCCTCGAGTCGCCGTTCATCAGCAACAACATCAAGATGACCCGGCTCGCCTTCGATCTCGGCGGCTGGGAGGTTCGCGACTACCGCGGCGAGGCGCCGCTGACCGAGGCGGCGATCACGGAGCATCAGGCGACGTTCCTCAACGCCCGG
>JANMPL010000612.1:0-5084 GCA_031369845.1 Chloroflexota bacterium | reverse complement strand
CGCGGGCGCCACGGGCGGCCGAGTCGTCGCGCGCTCGTCGCGGATCGTGCTGGGTGCCGCCGTCGACTCGCGAGAGGTCGTTCCCGGCAACCTGTTCGTCGCCCTCCCGGGCGAGCGGACCGACGGCCACGCCTTCCTCGCCGATGCGGTGGCCCGGGGAGCGTCGGCGATCCTCGTCTCCAGAGCGGTCGAGGGCATCGATCTGGCATCGGCCGGCGTGTCGGTCGTCGAGGTTCCGGACGCGCTTCGCGGCTTCCATGCGATCGCCGCGGCTTGGCGCGCCCGGTTCGATCCCCTCGTTGTCGGCGTGACGGGGAGCATCGCCAAGACCTCGACGAAAGAGGCGATCGCAACCGTCCTGGCCGGGGACCTCGTGACGCTGAAGAACGAGGGCAACCAGAACAACGAGATCGGCCTGCCGCTGACGGTGATGCGGCTGCGGCCTGACCACCAGGCCGCCGTCCTCGAGATGGGGATGTACGTCGGCGGTGAGATCGCCGACCTCGCCCGCATCGGCCGGCCGGAGATCGGCGTCGTCACCGCCGTCCAGCCGGTCCACCTGTCGCGGATCGGGACGATCGAGGCCGTCGAGCAGGCGAAGGGCGAGCTCGTCGAGGCGCTGCCAGCCGACGGCGTCGCGATCCTCAACGCCGACGACGAGCGGGTCCGTCGGATGGCGTCGCGGACCGCCGCGCGGGTCGTCACGTATGGCTTCGCGGCCGATGCAGCGGTCCGCGGGGAAGAGGTCGAATCGGCCGGCGCGGACGGGATGCGGTTCAGCCTCGTTGCCGAGGGCTGGCGGCGGCCGGTCGCGATCCCGACGCTCGGCCGGTTGGCGGTCCACAACGCCCTCGCCGCCGCCGCCGTTGGCCTCGCGTCGGGGATCGCGCCGGAGCGCGTTGCTGCGGCGCTCGCCCGAGGCTGGTCGGCGCCGCATCGCGGGGAGCTCATCGAGGCCGGCGGCGTGAAAATCGTCGACGATTCCTACAACGCCTCGCCCGCGTCCGTCCTCGCGGCGCTCGATCTGCTGGCGGGGATGCCCGGCCGGCGGGTCGCCGTGCTCGGCGAGATGCTGGAGCTGGGCGACGGGGCCGAGGCCGGACACGAGCGCGTCGGCGTCGCCGCCGCTGCCGTGGTCGAGCTGCTCGTCGTCGTTGGCGCGGGTGCGGCCGGGATTGCCCGGGGCGCGCGAGACGCTCGACTGGCCGCGGAACGCGTCGTCGAGGTCCGCGACCGGGCGGAGGCCCTCGCGGTGCTCGAGGAGCGGCTCGAACCGGGCGACGTGGTCCTCGCCAAGGCTTCACGCGGCATCGAGCTCGACCGACTCGTCGACGACCTGGTCTCGTCGCGGGGCGCCGGCGGATGACGATCGAACTCATCCAGGGCCTGCTCCTCGCGTTCGCGATCGTCGTGATTCTCATGCCGCCGTACGTCCGGCTGCTCCGCACGACTGGCTTCACGAAACAGATCCGCGTCGAGGGCCCCGATAGCCACCAGGTCAAGCACGGGACGCCGACGATGGGCGGCTTGCTGCTGATCGTCGTCGTCCTCGCCCTGTTTTTGCTCCTTCGCGGCGTCCCCGAGGCCGGCATCAACGCCCCGCTGGCGACGCTGGCCGGGGTCGGGCTGCTCGGCGCGTTCGACGACTACCTCAACGCGAAGACCGGCGAGGGGATCCGCGTCCGCCAGAAGCTGATCTGGCAGGTCGTGTTCGCGGTCGCTGCCGCGTTCCTCATCCAGCGGGTCTACGCGATCGACCAGATCGCCGTCCCGTTCCTTGGCCCGGTCTTCGTCGACCCGGCGATCTATGTCACGTTCGCGGCGTTCGCCATCATCGCCGCCAGCAACGGCGTGAATATCACCGACGGTCTCGACGGGCTCGCCGGTGGGACCCTGGTCTTCGCCTTCGTCGCGTTTCTTCTGGTGGCGCTCCTCAACCAGCCTGATCCGCAGCCCAACCTCGCATTCCTCTGCGCGTTGATCATCGGGGCGCTCCTGGGCTTCCTCTGGTTCAACGTCCATCCGGCCCAGATCTTCATGGGCGATTCCGGCTCGTTATCGCTGGGCGCGACGTTGGCCGTCATTGCCCTCATCACCGGCCAGATCCTCGTCCTGCCGCTCATTGGCATCATCTTCGTGATCGAGACAGCATCTGTGGTGCTCCAGGTCGCCTACTTCAAGGCGACCGGCGGCAAACGGCTATTTCGCATGTCGCCGATCCACCACCACTTCGAGCTCGCGGGCTGGGACGAGGAGAAGATCACGCTGCGCTTCTGGATCGTCGGGATCCTGTCGGGGCTGCTCGGCGTGACGCTGTTCCTCGCCTCGATCCAGAGGCTCGAGTGAGCACCCAGATGACGACCGAGCGACCGATCGACCTCGAGGCGCTGACGCTCGACGGCGTTCGCGGCGGGAGCCTGCGTGGCCGTCCGGTGACGGTCCTGGGCTTCGCCCGGAGCGGGATCGCCCTCGCCCGGTTCCTCGCCGACGCCGGCGCCGACGTCACGATCTACGACGGCCGACCGGCCGCCGAGCTGGCCGATGCGGTCGCGGCGCTCCAGGGACGCTCGGCCCGGATCCTCGCGGGCCCGGATGTCGACCCGACATCGGCGTGGTCCGGCGCCGCCCTCGTCACGACCTCGCCGTCGATCAACCCCGACTACCCGACCACCGAGCCGCGGCTGCGGGAGGCGCTTCGCGAGCTCGTCGCGGCACGTGCGGGCGGCGACCAATCGGTGCCCGCGCTCGTCTCGGAGGCGGATCTATTCCTCCGCCTGTGCCCGGCGCCGACGATCGGGGTGACCGGGACCAAGGGCAAGACGACCACGTCCTCGCTCATCGCCGCGATCCTCGCCGCGGATCCAACCCACCCGGTCGTCCTGGGCGGGAACATCGGGATCCCGCTCGTCGAGCGGCTGCCGGAGCTCACGCCGGAGCACAGGGTCGTGATCGAGTTGTCGGAGCTGCAGCTGCCGACCCTGTCCTGCGGCACGACCGTGGCCGTCTACACGAACGTCACGTCGGATCACCTCGACCGCCACGGCTCGCTCGAGGGCTACCGCGCGGCGAAGCGGCGATTGGCTGAGCTCGTCGATCCCGCGGGCGCCCTAGTCCTGAACGGCGACGACCCGGTTGTCGCGGCGTATGCGGGGATGGGCGGCGTCCGGACCGTGGTCTACCGCTTGGGACCACCTCCGGAGGGTGGCCTCGGGGTCGTCGAGGGCTGGATCGTCGGCGACGGCAGCGGTCGGGTCATGCCGGTCGATGAGCTGGCGATCCCCGGTCGTCACAACGTCGCGAACGCCCTCGCCGCGATCGCGGTCGGGCTTCATTTCAGCATCGCACCCGAGCTCATTCGGCAGGCCGCGGCAGCGTTCACGGGCGTCGAACATCGCCTGGAGCCGGTCGCCCTCGTCGACGGCGTCCGCTACGTCAACGACTCGCAGGGGACCCAGCCGGACGCGGTCGCCGCGGCGCTCCGCGCCTTCGACCCGCCGATCGTGCTGATCGCCGGCGGCCGGGACAAGGACGTCGACCTGTCCGATCTGGCGCCCGTCGCGGCAGAACGTGCCGTCGCCGCCGTCCTCATTGGTGAGAGCGGACCGACCCTCGGAAAGCTGTTCCGGGCGGCCGGCCTGGCGCGAACGGAGTCGGCCGCGACGCTCGAAGACGCGGTCCGGATCGCGGACGGCATCGCGCGAGAGCTCCTCGCCGCAGGGGAGCGCGGCCCCGCGACCGTCCTCCTGAGCCCCGCAGCTGCCAGCTTCGACATGTTCGTCGACTACGCGGCCAGAGGTCGCGCGTTCAAGGACGCGGTCGGCCGGCTCGCCGCCGAGCGCAAGGGAGGGAGGGAGCGATGAGCGCGACATTGCCAGTGACGCGAGCAGACGTCCGGTCGGCCCGTCCACCCGCCAAGCAGCGGACCGGCGTCCTGAAGCGGGAGCGCCACCAGGCTGACTACACGATCCTCGTGGTCGTCGTTGCGCTGATCGCGATCGGGATCCTCATGGTCTATTCATCCTCCGCGATGAAGGCCTATCTCGAGGACGACGACACGCTGGGCATCGTCGGCCCGCAGATCGGCTGGGCGGCCCTCGGCCTCGCCGCAATGGCGACGATGATGCGGATCGACTACCGCTACCTGCGGCTCATCTCGGTGCCGGTCTACCTGTTCGCTGTGCTGATGCTCGTGCTCGTCCTCGCCCTGCCCGAGAGCGGCTCGATCCGGGCGATCGAGGTGGGCGGGTCTGCCCGCTGGCTGCAGATGGGACCGCTGCCGGCGCTCCATCCGGCGGAGATCGCGAAGCTGGCGATGGTCATCTACCTCGCCCACTGGTTCGCGAAGCGCGGCACGAAGATCAGCGGCTTCTGGTCGGGGACGATCCCGTTCCTGATCATCACGGTCCCGATCCTCGCGCTCGTGTTCCGCGAGCCGGATCTGGGCACGACGATGGTCCTTGGGCTGACGGCGATCACGATGTTCTACCTCGCCGGAGCGAACCTCATCAATCTCGCGTCGATGGCGGTCGTTGCCCTGTTCGCGATGGTCGCGGCCGGCCTGCGCGGCTACCAGATCGACCGGATCCAGGCGTGGCTCAACCCGTGGGCCTATCCCGACACGATCGGCTTCCATACGATCCAGGGCCTGCTCGCCCTGGGTCTCGGCGGGCTCTTCGGGGCGGGGCTCGGCGAGAGCCGCCTCGCGGGCGGCCTGTACCTGCCGAATGCGAGCAACGACTACATCTTCGCGATCATCGGCGAGGAGTTCGGGCTCATCGGCGCGGCGATGGTCATCGGCCTGTTCGTCGTCCTCGCCTATTCCGGCATCCGGGTGGCACTCGCCGCTCCCGACACGTTCGGGGCGCTGCTCGCGGCCGGTATCACCGCCTGGATCTGCATCCAGGCCTTCATCAACATCGGCGTCGTCGTCGCCCTGATCCCGGTGACCGGCATCACGCTGCCGTTCATCAGCGCCGGCGGCTCGTCGCTCACGCTCAGCCTCGCTGCGGTCGGCATCCTGCTGTCGATCTCGCGAGAATCCGTCGTACGAGGAACCTGGCACGATGCGCCTGCTGATCGCGGGC
>JANMPL010000515.1:0-2705 GCA_031369845.1 Chloroflexota bacterium | reverse complement strand
GACCTTTGCATGGCGCAGGTCGGGCGTCGTCTGGACGCTCGTCACAGTCGCGAAGCCCACCCGCGGATCGGCGATCTCGCGGGCAATGATCACCCCGATCTCTTGCCGCAGGAGCTCGTCGATCCGGTCAGTTCTTGCGGTCATCGCCCCGCCCTTGTAGCGACCAACTTCGCAGTTGGCGCTTGTTCGCGCTCGCTCACGTGCTGGGCGTCAGGACCCTACTGACTGTCTGCGAGGAGAAGCATTCGATGATGTCTCCTTCCTCGAGCTCATGGAAATTTGCCAACCCGATGCCGCATTCGTAGTTCTGCTGCACCTCTCGGACGTCGTCGCGGAACCGGCGAAGTGACTCGATCCGGTCGGTCGCGATGACCTTCCCGTTGCGCCAGACCCGGGCGTTGGCCCGAACGATGCGGCCGTCGGTGACGAAGGCACCGGCGATGACCGTGCTCTTGCCGACACGGAAGATCTGGCGGACCTCCGCCCGACCCTCGACGACCTCGACGATCTCTGGCTCGAGGAGCCCCTGGAGAGCGGCCGAGATGTCGTCGCTGAGCTTGTAGATGATGTCGTAGAGCCGGACGTCGACCCCTTCCGCGTCGGCCGCGCGACGGGCGGTGTCGGTGATCTTCGTGTTGAAACCGACGATGATCGCGTCCGAGGCCGAGGCCAGCATGATGTCGTTGTCGGTGATGTCACCGGCGCCCTCGTACAGGACGTTGATCCGGATCTCTTCCTGGTTCAGCTGGTCAAGGGCGTGGGTGATCGCACCGAGCGAGCCCGACACGTCGGCCTTGAGGATGATCCGGAGCTCCTTGGCCTGGCCGGCCTGGATCTGCCGATAGAGGTCCTCGAGCGTCGCCCGACCACTCCCCTCGCCGCTTTTCGCCGCGTTCTCGGCCCTGCGAGTCTCGACCAGGGCACGAGCTGCTTTCTCATCGGGCACGGCACGCAGGATGTCGCCGGCCTCCGGAACCGCCGACAGGCCGAGGACGACGACCGCGCTCGACGGCCCGGCCTTCGCGACGCGCTTGCCCTCGTCGTTCTCGAGCGCCCGGACCTTGCCGAACGTCTCGCCGACGACGATCACGTCGCCGACGCGGAGGGTCCCTGTCTGGATGATCGCGGTCGCGACGGCGCCGCGGTTCTTGTCCAGCTGGGCTTCGACGATCGTTCCGACAGCCGACCGCTTCGGGTTGGCCTTCAGTTCCTGCAGATCGGACACGAGGAGGATCATCTCGATCAGCTCGTCGAGCCCGACACGTGTTCGAGCGGAGACCGGAACGAGCGGCGTGTCGCCGCCGTACTCCTCGACGATGACGCCGGCCTCTGACAGCTCGGTCTTCACCCGGTCGACGTTCGAATCGGGCTTGTCGATCTTGTTGAGCGCGATGATGATCGGCACCTTGGCCGCCTTGGCGTGGCTGATCGCCTCGAGCGTCTGGGGCATGACGCCGTCGTCCGCCGCGACGACGACGACCGCAATGTCGGTGACCTTGGCGCCGCGCGCGCGCATCGCCGTGAAGGCCTCGTGGCCGGGTGTGTCAAGGAAGACGACACGCTTGCCGTCGTGGGTGACCTCGCTCGCACCGATGTGCTGCGTGATGCCGCCGCGCTCGCCGGACGCGACCTCGGTCGTGCGAATCGCGTCAAGAAGACTCGTCTTGCCGTGATCGACATGACCCATGACCGTGACGATCGGGGCGCGGGGCTGAAGCAGCGAGGGATCGTCATCTTCGAAGAGGACCTCCTTCGTCGCCGCAGCGGGGGCGCTTTCCTCGTCGCCGTCCGCGGCCGCCCCGGCGGTCGGCGCGACAGCCTCAGCAACCTCGTAACCGAGCTCGCCTGCGACCAGCGATGCCGTGTCGCGGTCGATCAGCTGGTTGATCGTGGCGAAGATGCCGCTCTTGATCAGCTCGCGAATGACGTCGGCCGGGTTGACGGTCAGCAGCTCAGCGAGCTCCTTGACCGTGATCGTCGCCGGCAGCTCGATGGCGCCTCGCTCGCGCGGATCCGCGACCTGCACCTGCGCCGGAACGCCACTGCCATCGCGGCGCGGCGGCTTCCTGGGCCCCCGCCGCCCGCGGGTTCCGCTCCTACTCCTTGCCATCTGTTCCTCCTCCGTCAGTCGTCGTCATCGTCGCGGCCATCGCTCGGAGCGACTCGCGCAGCTCCGGCGTAAGCGACGTCTCGAGGGCTCGCCCGAGGGCTCCCCGCCCGAGAGCGGTTGTCCAGCAGCCTTCCTGGCGACAGAGGTACGCACCCCTGCCCGCCAGGCGGCCTGTTTCATCAATCGTCACGCGTCCGTCGGGAGCGCGTACCACCCGCACCAGCTCGCGCTTGGCTCGCTTTGTGCGGCACGCGACGCACGATCGGGTCGGAACCCGACGGGGTGCGTCGATGACCGTTCGCGGCGTTACGACGAGGCCTCCTCGTCGGCGGCCTTCGCCTTCTTCCTGGTTGCGGTCTTCGTCGTCGCGGCCTTCGTCGTCGCGGCTTTTGGCGTCTTCGTCGCCGCCACCTTCGTGGCGATCTTGGTCGCGGTCCCGGCCTTGGCGACAACGGGCTCAACCGCGTCTGCATCCAACGGGCCTGCCGCCGTCGCAACGGACTTCTTGGCACGCGGCTTCTTGGCCGGGGCCTCTGCCGCTGGTGCCGGCGCGGCCGAGGTCGCCGTCTTCTTGGCACGCGGTTTCGCGGCCGGC
>JANMPL010000587.1:0-1518 GCA_031369845.1 Chloroflexota bacterium | reverse complement strand
CGACGCCTATCCCGGCGATGATGCCGCCACCCTCGATCCTTCGTTCGACGCCGATGCTTTTCCGGCCGCCCTCGCGGCGCGCGGCTTCGAGGTCGAGCGACACGCCCGATCGAATTACCTGACCACGCGCCTCACGGTCGCGACGATGCTGGCCGACCAGCACGTCGAGGCCGCGCCGGAGCTCGATCCGCCGCTCGGCAACCAGGCCGCAGACGCCCGCCGGTTGCGTGAGTTCGGCGACGACGGGATCGTCCTCCGGACGCTCCGCGATGCGGGCTACGAGACCGTCACGGTGCCCTCGCCGGCGGCCCACCTTGGACTGCGTCGCGTCGATCGGGTGGTCGATCCGCCCGGGGCATCGGAGTTCGAGCTGGTCCTACTGCGCACCACGTGGATTGGGGCGGCACTCGATCGGTTCGCGTCGGACTTGTTCGCATCCGGTGCCCGGGCACAGGTCCTGGCGAACTACGCAGCGGCTGAGTCGATCGCAGCCGAGGAGCATTCGCGGCCACGGTTCATCTGGGTGCACATCCTGGCGCCGCACGAGCCGATCGTCTTTCGCGCCGACGGGTCGCCGGTCATCGGCGCAGAGGTGTTCAACACGGCGTTCGAGGATCCCGCCGGCTCAGGGGGCGCGGCCGACCGAATCGAAGCGATGTTTTCCTATGCGGATTTCGTCGCCGACCGAACGATCGAGCTCGTCGACAGGATCATCGCGTCGAGCAAGCGCGAGGCCGTGGTCGTCATCTTCTCGGACCATGGGACGGACATTCGCTTCAATTCCGGGGACCCGCTTGACTCCGACCTGAACGAACGCTCGAGTGTCGTCCTGGCGATCCGATCGCCGGGGCGGGCCCAGCTGCTCCCTCCCGGCACAACGCCGATCGGCGAGCTGCCGCGGGTCCTCAACTCATACCTCGGCACTTCGCTCCCCGTTCGCTCCGACACCCTGTGGGCATGGCCTCGGAATGGTTCGCTTCTCGACGCTGTCCCGATTGATCGCGCGAGCCTCGATCCATGAAGGGCGGAGTGCAGAGCTACCCAGCGCTGCTTGCGACCGCCCTCGTCCTGTCGATCGTGTTGCCGTCCGGCGGGAGCCCGTACGCGGGCATTCGCCTCCTCATCGGATTCGCCGTTGGGGCGCTGCTGGTGTCTGCGGCCGCCAGGCTGCTGCTCGGCGACAGGGACCGGGCCGGGATCGCGGCGACGATCGTGGTCTTCTACGCGTTCAAGGGCATCGACTGGCGCATCGCGATCCTGCTCCTCTTCGCCATCGGCCTGATCGTCGCCGAGCGGCTGGCGGCCACGCGCCGCCCGTCGCGCGTCCCGTGGCCGCTCGCTGGACGCATCCTGAACGCCGTCTCCGTCGTGCTGCTCGTCGCCGTCGTGCTGCGGTCGGCCGGCGACGGCTCGCTCGGCCCGTACCTCGCCGCGATCCGGAGCGAGGGTCCAGTCGCGCTACGTGACTCCGTCCCGACAGGCACCGCGGCGGCGGGTTCACCCGACGTATTCCTCATC
>JANMPL010000567.1:0-6260 GCA_031369845.1 Chloroflexota bacterium | reverse complement strand
CCTCCGGCCAACGTGCCGAGATCGACGTTGGGCGCAGGATAAACCGAATGCCCAGGAGCCTGCACGTTGCGACGGTTGGAGGGGCGGATTCCTTAAGGCGGCGGATACCGCTCGGCAGACGGGGGTGAGGTTGGAGCGGGAGACGGGGTTCGAACCCGCGACATTCAGCTTGGAAGGCTGACGCTCTGCCAACTGAGCTACTCCCGCGCTCCCGAAACGCTACCACGGGGCCCGTGGCAGCGCTCCGATCAGGCGTGCGAGTCCCCGGGCGCTGGCTGCACCGGCTCGGAGGGCGCCGCGGCAGCAGCCGTGACCGGCAAACCGCCTCCCGGCCCGGCCGTCCCGTCCGTTCCGTCGGTCCCGTCCTCGGCGGTCGGTCGCGGCTGGAGTCGCTGCCACAGCCACGCACTGGCGAGCAGCAGCAGGCCCAGGGCAATGAGCGAGATGACCCGATACGCGACATCGAGGGCCGAAAGGTCGAACAGGAAGACCTTGGCCGTGGCAAGTGCGAGGAGCGCGAGTCCGCCGTGGCGCAGATCGTCGATCCGGAAGCGGAGGCCCGCCACGAACGCCACGACCCCCAGCCCGGCCCACAGAACGCTCACGGCCACGTGGCCCTGCGTCCGCAGCTCATCGGTCGTCACGGGTCCGCCGACCTGTGTTCCGACGACATCGACGACGCCCACGGACAAGAGGTACAGCACCGTCACGCCGGCCGCGGCCCATGTCCACCTTGGCATCGGTTCCCACAGGCTGGACCTGGCCAACGCGACAAGCCCGAGGGCCACCGCGCCGAGCGCCGCGGCCGACTGCAGGGCGCTTACGGGGTCGATGGCCGACGAGCCCACCACGAGACGGGACGGCGGAGCGACAATCGCGAGCGCCACGCCGGCGGCACCGATGACCATGACGCCCGACGCGACCAGGAAGGCTGAACGCCCGGCCCGATCGACGCGCGCCATGACGAGTGCCAGCCCACCGACGCCGGTCCAGAGCACAGCGACGGCCCAGGCGTACACCTCGAACGGGATCGCGTACGCGACAACCCCTCCAGCAACAAGGATCGAAGCGCGACGGGCCAGTGCACCGCCGACGGTCACGCCGACCGCAAGGACGGCCACGGTCAGAATCAGGGCGGTGACCGCACCATCGTCCGTGAATGGGATCTCCGGTGGCAGGACATCACCAAACCGATAGATGGGCAGCTCACGCCCCAGGACGTGAAACGCCGCGAGAAGGCCGCTGAGCAAAGCGGCGAATGGCAACACGAGGTCGAGCGTCACGGCGCCGCGGCGCCCACGAACCAACAGCATCGGCGGGTCACGGGGCAACGCTGCGAGTCCACGCCACACCGCGATTCCGACGACCATCAGTGTCGACCAGGCCGCGACAAGCGCGACGCCGTCGAATTCGATCATGCAGGCCCGGGCGATCACGAGCAGCCCGATCGCCGCGAGGGGCTCGCGGATCCGGCTGCGGCCGCTGATCCAGGCGACTGCCGCGAGACCCACGAGGTAGACCACCACGGCCGCGCCGGCTGGATCGGCGAACGGAACGCCTGTCGAGCGCTCGGCAATCGAGCCGTAGGTCGGGCCGACAAGCCAGAAACCTGCGGCCAGGCCCAGGAAGGCCGTCGTGAGCGGGAGGAGCGCATCGACGGGCCCTCGCCAGTCGCCTATCCGCTGGAGCGCCCCAGGGATGAGGCCCTCCGTCTGCCACGCGATCGGTTCGCCGGGGAGGATCGGGATCGCACGCCAGGCCACAGCACCGACGACCATCAGGATCGACAGCGCGATGACTGTCGCCGGCTCGCCGAGGACGGCCGAGACGCAGGTGCCCGCGATAAGTAGCCCGAACGCGGCCAGGCCGGACCGGAGGCTCCGATCGCGGACGATCCAGATACCGGCGGCGGCTGCGGCGACGAAGAAGCCGAGTGCCGCACCCGGTCCATCTACCAACGGCACCCCGGACGTCGACGTGATTGGTTTGTCGTAGAGCGCGAGGAGGTACGTGCCGGCGAGCGCGTACAACACCCCTGAGGCGACTGCGCTGTATGGGTGGCCGCGCCGAACGGCAACCCAGGCGAGGGCCACTGCCTCCGCAGACCAGGCGAGTGGCACCGCGGACGCACCAAGTTGGACCGGCGCCGCCATGGTCAGCGCGGCGATCCCGGTCGCCATCGCAAGGAGCCCGAACAGGTTCCGTTCGCCGTCCCGGACGACGAAGAACCCGCCGATGCCAAGCTGAGCGAGCGCGACGAGGATGAGGAAGAACCCGCGGTAGATAAGCAGATCGCCGCTCAGCAGGACGAAGCCCGCCCAGACCAGGAACGCGACGTTGGCGACGAGAACGGTCGCCGACGATGGGCTCAGGTCGTCGCGGTAGCGACGGAATTCCTCGCCACCAGCCGCGACGATGTTGAGCAACCAGTACAGCCAAATGCCGACGAGACCGATGGCCGGCTCCGGGTGGCCATTGATCCATGCGGCGGCCTGCAGCACGGAGAGCACGAAGGCCGCCGGCGGGAGCCACGACCACGACCGCCAGAGGGCAACGCCGGTCGTGCCAACCAGCACGACTACGATGAACGCGAGCGTCACCATGTCCGGCGTCGCTCCCATGATCGGAGGCGCAGCCAGCACCGCCACGAGCCCGAAACCGGCGACGATCTGCGAGTTCGAGCGGACGGCGATGACGGCCGCGACGATTGCGCTCAGGAGTGCCACGGCCAGCCCAACCTCGACGGGGATCAGGTCGTACAGTCCCGTCGCCGCGACGAGGCTCACCGAAATGATGGCGAGGCCGACCGGTGTCAGGGCGTGACCGAGCAGACGGTTGTCACGTTCCATGAACGCGGCACCGCCACCCAGGCAGATCGACCCTGCGACAAGCCCGATGAGGACCCTGAGCTCGGGCCCGATCCAACCGCGACTGAAGGCCAGACTAAGGAAGAAGATCGCACCGAGGACGAGGGCCAGGCCGCCGACCCAGGCCAGGGCACGTCCCGCAAGCCTGGCTTCGAGGTCATTGAGCGAACCCGAGAGGTCGGGCAGCTTGATCGACGAGGGCATTCGGATCGGCGGTACCGTCGTGTCCCAGCCCGACGCTACCTCTGGTCCATCCGCAGGTCCCGGCTGCGGGGCGGGCGGCACCGGGAGGATTACCGTCGATGGCCTCGTTACGGGCCAAGCCGGCGCAGGCGCGGCGACAGCGGCAGACGGGCTAGGCACCACCGCCTCGGCGAGGGACCGGGGCTCCAGGCCGACCGCCCCCTCGAGTCGACGAAGACGTTCCTCCAGCTGGCGGATCCGATCCTCGAGCGCTCGCTCGCGCTCGGTCCCCTCACCGTCCATCGCTACGGCTCCAGTGCAGCCCGTGAACTCGGGACGACAGCCCTGATCTCGCCGTCCGTGGAGAGCGTACGCCTGCCATCAATACGTCAGCGCTGGTCGTCATACCCCGCTGACGCGGAAGCCGCCCCTTCGTTACAGCGTGTCGACCCGCTTCCGCCCCTCGCGCGGCGCGTCGACGGCCGCGCACCGTCGGATCGGGCCACGCCCGTCCGTTACCCGAGCGCTAGTCCTCGCTGCGCCAGAGCCAGCTCATGGGTCGCTTCGCGGGCACCGACTGGAGCAGGGCGCCTGGGCCGCCAACAGTCGCGATGACTTCCGGCGCCTCCGCCTCTGCCGCGTCCGGTGCGGCGACGGCGTCGCCCGAGGCGACGTCGTCGAGCGCCGCGACGGGCTCGAGCTCGGGGCTCGTGTCGGCGGGAGCGGCCCACGATTCGACAGACTCGGCCGGTGCCTCCGGATCCATGACGCCGACGACCGGGGGCTCATCCGCAGATGATGGCTCGGCTACAACCTCGTCCACTGACGAAGCGGCGGCGACAGTCACGGTGGCCGCCCCGAGGGTCGGGAAGAGCGGGCGACTGGCGGCCTTCTGGGCAATGAGAATCGGGTCGGTCTCGCCATCGAGACTGTCGAAGAACGCCTCGACCTGGGCTCGGTAGATCGAGATCGCCCGCTCCAGGGTCTCGATTTCGCGATCGATCTTCGAGCCGTGCTCCGCAAGGCTTGTCTCGAGATCCTCGCGAACTGCCGTCGCGCGACGCTCGCGCTCGAGCTGGATGCGCGCCGTCTCGACTTCGACCCACGCCTCGATCGCCTGAACGTCCTCGGCGGCGAGCTCGCGCATCCGGTCGGCCTCGGACGCCTTCCGAGCCTGGACCTCATCGATCTGCTTCTGGCGACGCCGTTCGATGTCCTCGCCGATCCGGGCGCGCTCCAGCCCGGCGGCTGCCTGCATCGCGCGAACGAGGTCGGCCAGGAAATCGGACCCCTCGTCGGCGTTCTCAGCAGGCGTGCCAGTGGCGGCGTCGGCGGTGGCGGCGGCCGCGTCGGCAGTGGCGACGTCGGCATCCGCGAGCGCGCTCTCGCCGGTCGGCTCGTTGGACTCAGTGGCTGCCGGCGAGTCGTCGGTCGACTCGACGTCAGTCGCCGCGGGCTCTTCGCCGAGTGGCTCGGCTACACCGATCGCAGACTCGGGAGTGGCGCCATTCGCGCTCGACTCACCGCTCGCCTCGGGCTCGAGATTGGTTTTTCCGGAATTGAACTCTGACCACTGCTCCGACACGTCCAGGACCCTCCCCTGATTTCCGCCGCTTCCGACGTCCCGGCTCGTCGCGCGCTACGACCGGGTGGCAGATGGTAGCGAGGGTGTTGACAGGAAGCAATGCCCAAGATTCGAGATTCGTTGAAATTGCCCCAAGCAGCCTGCGACGGAGGCCTACTGAGGAAAGCCTCAGCCCTTGACCTTGCTCCGGTCTTTGAGGATCTGGCCGGCGGCGAGCTTGCCCGGTGCGCCCATCACGCAGCCGCCGGGATGCGTTCCCGAGCCGCATTGGTAGTAGCCGTCGATGGGCGTCCGGTACTGCGACCAGCCGGGCGCCGGGCGGAAGAAGAACATCTGCGGGGCGAGGAACTCGCCGGCGAAGATGTTGCCTTCCGACAGGCCGACCGTCCGCTCGATGTCGAGCGGGGTCCGGATCTCCCGTTGCAACACGAGGTCGCCGAAACCCGGGAAGAACGACTCCAGCGTGCGTTGAACGGCGTCGGCCATGTTCTCCCGCTCCGTGTCCCAGTCGCTCTCGCGGAGCTTGTACGGCGTGTACTGGACGAAGCAGCTCATTACGTGCTTGCCGGGCGGTGCCATGTCCGGATCGATCGTCGACTGGATCGCACAGTCCAGATACGGCCGCTGGCTGTACCAGCCGTACTTCGCGTCGTCGAAGGCGTGCTCGAGGTACTCCATCGACGGGCCGATGTTCGTGAAGCCGCGGTACTGGTCGCCGCGATCGCCGAGGACCGGGTATTTCGGCAGCCCGTCGAGGGCGAAGTTGACCTTCGACGAGGTGCCCTGGAAGCGGAACCGCCGAATGTTGTCGACGAGATCGGTCGGCAGCTCACGGGGGTCGACCAGCTCGAGGAACGTCCGCCGCGGGTCGATCGCGGAGACGACGATGTCGGCGCGGTACTCGCTGCCGTCGGCCAGGGCGACACCTGTCGCGCGTCCATTCTTCGTGATGACATGCCCGACCGGCGACTCGAGGGCGATCTCAGCTCCGAACGCGCGCGCCGCGCGCGCCAGCACCTGGGTGAACCCGCCGTTGCCCTTCTTGTGGAACGCCCAGGCCCCGAAGTTCCCGTCGTGCTCGCCAATGAAGTGATACAGCAGGACGAGGCCTGAACCCTGCGAGTACGGCCCGACCTTGGTCCCGATGATGCTCGACGAGGCAAGGTAGCCCTTGAGAATGTCCGACTCGAAGTAGTCGTCGAGGAAGTCGGCGGCTGAACCGGTCAGCAACCGGACGGCGTCGTGAAGCACCTTCGGTTCGAGGTCCCGGAACCGGCGGCCAAGCGCGGCCAGGGCCATGAGCTCCGACGGATCATTGCTGAAGATGTCCGGCGGGACCTGGTCGAGCAGCGGCTTGATGACCTGGAGGACCTTGGTGATGTCGTGCTCGAATGCGTCGTAGGCGTCGGCGTCGTGCTTCGAATGGCGGGCGATCTCGCGGATGTTCTCGCCCCGATCCATGCCGAGGAGGAGATAGTCGCCGTTCTCCATCGGGGCAAACGTGGACGGCATCAGGAGCGGCATGAAGCCGTGCTTCGTCAGCTCGAGGTCGTGGATGATGTCCGGTCGCAGCAGGCTCAGGGCGTACGAGAACGTCGTGAACCAGAAGCCCGGCCGGAGCTCCT
>JANMPL010000562.1:0-3132 GCA_031369845.1 Chloroflexota bacterium | reverse complement strand
CAAGCTCGCCCTCACCGCGAAGGTCCAGGACGAGGTCGGCCACGCCCAGTTGCTCTACCGCGTGGCGGAAGACCTGGGCAAGCCGCGCGAGGCCATGTTCGACGACCTGCTGGCCGGCAAGACCAAGTTCCACAACGTCTTCCACTATCCCACCCGAACGTGGGCTGATGTCGGGGTCATCGCCTGGCTGGTGGACGCGGCCGCGATCGTTGCCCAGCAGGCGCTGCGCGACTCCAGCTACGGCCCGTACGCACGCACGATGCGCAAGATCTGCTGGGAAGAGTCGGTCCACATCATGCACGGGCGCGACGTCGTGGTGACGATGGTGACCGGGACGCCCGGCCAGCGCGCGGCACTCCAGGAGGCGCTCGATCGATGGTGGGGGCCGCTGATGCAAATGCATGGCCCGCGCAGCGACCGCGAGAAGGATCGCGACATCCATTGGCGGATCAAGGCGAAGACGTCCGAGGAGCTGCGCCAGGAATTCCTCACGATCTACGTGCCCCGGATCCGCGAGCTCGGGCTGACCCTGCCGGATCCCGAGCTCCGCCTCGACGAGGCAAGCGGTCGGTGGCTGTACACGGAACCCGACTGGCAGGAGCTCCGCACCGTCGTCACGAACCATGGCCCGAAGTCCGAGGAGCGGCTCGCCTTCCGCCGGCTCAACTACGACCGGACGCAATGGGTCCGCGACGCGATTCTCTCCGCTCCTCGCGCGGATGGCGTCGGCGGACCTCCGCCTCCGGCCCCGGAGAGCGGGAAGCGGGTCGCCGTGAAGGTTGCCGACTCCGGAGTGGCCAGCCAATGACGGACCAGCCGCCATTCGACCGGGGCGCATCAGCGGAGGCCGCCCCACCCCTCGAGGCCTGGGAAGTCTTCCGCCAGGAGAAGGAAGGCGACGCGATGCGCCACGGCGGATCGGTGATGGCGCCCGACGCGGTCCTCGCCGTCCACTACGCCAGGGAGATGTACGGCCGGCGCCAGGAGAGCGTCCGGCTCTGGGTCGTCCGGCGGGCCGACGTCCATGACCTTTCCGATCAGGACCTGCTCCAGCCGCCGTTGGACCGCTCATTCAAGAAGCCCGGTGGCTACGTGATGCGCGACAAGCTGGCCGCGGCCCGCGAACAGTCCGGCCAGGCGAAGCCAAAGGCGCGGGCGGGACGACCGAAGTCCGCGGAGCCGGATCGATGACGACTACCCGGGCCGCGCTCGCTGCCTCGGTCGATCCAGCGACCCGCGCCGCCCTCGACGAGCTGCTGCTCTCGATGGCCGACGACGAGTTCGTCATCGGGTTCTCGGATTCGGAGTGGACCGGCATAGCCCCGCTGCTCGAAGAGGACGTGGCGATGAGCTCCCTCGCCCAGGACGAGCTGGGACACGCGGCCGCGCTCTACACGCTCCTCGCCGAGGTCAGGGCCGACGGCCGCGACGCCGACGCCATCGCCTACGATCGCTCGCCCGACGAGTACCGCCACGCGCGGCTGCTCGACCACGGCCGCGGCGACTGGGCGATGACAATCGCCCGGCGCTATCTCTACGACACCGCCGACGGCGCGCGCCTGGGGGGGCTCGTCGCCTCGTCGTTCTCCCCGCTGCGCGAGCTCGTCGACAAGATCCGCCGAGAAGAGCGCTACCACGTCATGCACGCGACGACGTGGCTCGAGCGGCTGGCGGCCCGAGAAGGCGAGCCACGCGAGCGGCTCCTCGCGGCGCTCGAGGAGCTCGCTCCGGACGCCGCGACCGTCGTCGCGCCCCTCGCCGGCGAGGAGCGCCTCGTCGAGGCCGGCGTCCTGGCCGAGCCGATGGCGGTGCTGGAGGCCCGTTGGCGAGCGACGATCACGCCGCTGTTCGTCCATCTCGGCCTGCCGATGCCCCCGGTCGCGGCCCATCCAGACCGAAGTCGGACCGATCATCGGGAGCCGTTCCGATGGCTCTGGAGCGAGTTCACGTCGGTCCGTCGGTCGGACGCGGTGGCGACGTGGTGACAGCAGTCACGGCCACGGGTTTGGCTTCTCCGCCGACCGCCGCGGACCTGATGATCGCCCTCGCCGAGGTCGCCGACCCGGAGATCCCGGGAATCTCGATCGTCGATCTCGGGATCGTCCACCGGGCAGACGTCACGGCGGACGGCCGGATCGAGGTCGAGCTGCTCCCGACATTCATCGGTTGCCCCGCGATCGACGCGATCCGGCTTGCTGCGAGCGATCGCCTCGCGACGTTCGGCAGGCCGGTCGACGTCAGCATCACGTTCGAAGTCCCATGGACGTCGGAGCGAATCACGGCCGGCGGCCGCAGGCGCCTTCGGGAATCGGGGTTCGCGCCGCCGGCGGAGCCCCACGAGGTCCGCTGTCCTTTCTGCGATTCCGCGAACGTCACGATGGATAACGCCTTCGGCCCGACTCTCTGCCGCTCGCTGTTCTACTGCCGGACCTGCCGCCAGCCGTTCGAGTCCTTCAAGGCGATCTGAACTCCGCCCTCGGCCCGCTGTTATGCAGTTTGAAGGTCGCCGCGGCATGTCGAAACGCGGCGAGCAAGTGCGGTCGGGTGTACTGCGCTAGGGAACGAGCCGTGACGGAACCCGGGCGGGCCGTCGTCGGGCAGGATCGCCCGGGTGAGGCATTGAATGATGAACCGATCCGCCGGCGTGTTCCCGCGCCGATTCCGAATAGGCGGTGTGATAGCCGCCAGCATTCTCGCCACGTTGGCCCTGATCGGGCCGAACGTGTTCGCCGCACAAGACGACGGGCCGCCCGGCAACAACGGGACCGTCAAGATCCATGACGGTGCGGGCGAACCCGCGTCCGAGGTTAGGAACGAGCCGCACGTTTGCACGTTCCATCTCCACTTCTTTTTCGCCGATCCGGAGCAGGCCGGCTCCTGGGAGATCCAGGAATGGTCTCCCGGCGACAAGGGAGTCGTGGTCATGACGGGGACGTACGACACGCACGGCGACGGTGAGGACCGGCAGCCCGAGGCCGGCGCGTACGAGCTTCCCGACGGGCACTACAAGCTGTTCTGGGACGGAGACGTCGGCAAGCACGACAAGATGAAGGTCTTCTGGGTCGAGTGCGAGACTCCGACCCCGACGCCGACCCCGACCCCGACCCCGACCCCGACCCCGACGCCGACCCC
>JANMPL010000553.1:0-2901 GCA_031369845.1 Chloroflexota bacterium | reverse complement strand
GCGGGCTCCGCCGGTCTGGGCCCGATGCTCGACAGCCGCACGATCCAGATCGTCGGCAAGAACCGGGACCGATACGGACGGGCCCGGGCATTCGGATCGCTCGCGTTCACGATCGTGGCGCTCGGCACCGGGATCCTGATCGGCCAGACAGGTCCGCAGGGCCTCTTCATCGTCTACGTTTCGGGGCTGTTCCTGACTGGTGTCGTCGCGTACGTCCTGTTCGGCGGCCCGGACCGGGGAGGCCCAGCGCCCGGGAAATTCACGACCGGCTTCGCGTCGGGGCTGGCGGACCTCGTTCGCGATCCGACGCTGCTCCTCTTCTTCATCGGATCGGTCCTGCTCTGGACCGCCGTGTCGGCCGTCCATACGTTCCTGTCGATCCACCTCGTCCAGCTCGGCGCGAGCAGCGCCCTCGTCGGCCTCGTCTGGACGCCCGGTGCGCTCGTCGAAGTCCCGCTCATGCTCGCCTTTCCGCTCCTGGTCCGCCGCGTCGGCGCCGAGCGGCTGCTCGTCCTCGGCGGTCTGGCGTTCGCCGTGCGGGCGGGCCTCTGGGCCCTGACGTCGGATCCGCTCCTGTTCGTCGCGATCGCGCCGCTCGGCGGCATCGGCTTCGCGCTCTTCTATGTCGGGACGGTCACCTACGTTTCGCGCGCGGTCCCGCCGAGCGTCCAGGCGACGGCCCAGGGCCTGTTCTCGGGGACGGCCTTCAGCATCGGCACGATCCTCGGGTCGGTCGTCGGGGGCCAGCTCGCCGCGGCCCTCACGATTCCGGGCATGTTCGCGGTCTCGGCCGCCGGGACCGCCGCCGGCGCGGCAATCGTCCTGTGGGCGACGGAGGCGCGAAAAACCGCCCGTCGAGCTTGAGTCGTACCATTGCCAACACCGGCCGGCATCGTTCATTTCGCGACCTGGCCGCCTCCACCCAAGCTCGACCCCAGACCGAGACCAAGGAGGACTCTCCGATGAAGCGACGCCTCAGCGCTTTCCTCGCCGTTGCCGTGGCCGTGACCATGTTTGCCGCGCCGGTGAGCGCTGCGCGCCCCTTCCCGAACCAGATCGACCTACCGAACGGCTGGGCACCGGAGGGGATCACCGCCGGAAACGGCACCACGGTTTATGTCGGCTCGCTCGTGAACGGCGCGGTTCTGAAGGCTGACGTCCGGACTGGCGCCACGTCTCCCCTCGTTCCAGGAGCCGGCGGACCCGCTGTTGGCGTCGAGTTCGACGCCGCGGCCAACCGACTATGGGTCGCCGGCGGCCCGACCGGCGAGGTCCGGGTCTACGACGCCTCGTCGGGTGACCTGCTCCAGACGTACACGTTCTCGCCGGCAGGCTTCCTCAACGACCTCGTGGTCACCGACTCCGCGGTCTACGTGACCGATTCCTTCTTCGCCCATCTCGATGTCATCCCGCTCGGGGACGACGGCGCGCTGCCCGATCCGTCCGAGGCGATGACCCTGCCGCTCAGCGGTGACTTCGAGCTGGTCCCGGGCCAGTTCAACGCCAACGGCATCGTCGCGGCGCGTGGCTCGCTGATCGTCGTCAATTCGTTCACCGGGAAGCTGTTCAAGGTCAATCCGACGACGGGCGTGGCGACCGAGATCTTCCTCGGCGCGGGGGTCGACGTGGCGTTCGGCGACGGGCTCGAGCTCCACGGCGGGATGCTCTACGTCGTGCAGAACCAGCTCAACCGCGTCGAGCTCTTCGCGCTCGGTCCGCGGCTGGCTGTTGCCCTTCGGCTGGGGATCCTGACGTCGAATACGCTCGACGTGCCCACGACGGCGGCGTGGGCTGCCGGAAGCCTCTACGCGGTGAATGCCCGCTTCGGGACGCCGGTGACGCCCGACACTCCGTACTGGATCACGCGCCTTCCCGCGAAGCCGTAGCCCGGCGGGCCGTAGGCCCTAGGCAGCTCCGCTAACGTTCCCGGGGCGCAATTCTGGCCAAGTATCCACGCACGGACTCTTCGGCGAGGTCTGACCTCGATGCGTGCTCGGTCCGGACTCGATATCGGTCGATCCGGGTCGTGCTCGCGCTCAACTAATGGCTTGGAGCTGAGCCCGGACGGCGCCGGGGCGTGAGCTTGGTGGCCTAACAGTCCGGCCATGGATATTTGGCCGGGTTCAGCGGGCTAGATAAGGTACCGGTCGAGCCAGGCAAGGACATCGGCGTAGGCCACCGCGGCCTGCTCGGCGTTGTAGCGCCCGCCTGTGTCATTGAAGAAGGCGTGATCGACGCCGGGATAGACCTTGATCTCGTGCTCAAGCCCGGCGGCGGTCAGCGCCGCCTCGGCCGTCGCGCGCGACGCGTTTACGCGGGCGTCGAGCTCGCCATAGACCCCCAGCACCGCGGCGGCGTTGCCGCTGAAGTCGGGCGCGGCCGGGGCGGGGCCGTAAAACGGGATCGCGGCGCCGAGCCGAGGATCGCCGGCATCAAGGAGCGCCCAGACCATTCCGCCGCCGAAGCAGAAGCCGATTGCGCCCAGCTTCGCGTCGGGGGCGCGCCGCTCGAGCTCGTCGAGACCTGCCTTCATGTCGCCGACGAGCCGCTCCGTCGACGCTCGGGAGAGGGCCGCCTGGACGTCGCCCTGGGCAAGCGCGTCGCTGCCGCCCTCCTCGGACAGGAGGTCGATCGCGAGCGCGGAGTAGCCGTCGGCCGCGAGCCGCGACGCAACAGATCGGATGTGATCGTTCAGGCCGCGGTTCTCGTGAATGACGAGCATCGCGCCCTTCGGCGCGTCGGCCGCTACGAACAATCCCTGGAGCTCGACCGTCGGCCCGGGGAACGTGATGGCCTCACCGTCGGCCGGGGGGCCAGGCGAGGAGGCTCCGGGCGAGGCAGACGCCGGCGAGTTCGAGGGTGGTGCCGCGCTCGGGGAGCCCTCGGCCGGCGCGCACGCCT
>JANMPL010000545.1:0-2284 GCA_031369845.1 Chloroflexota bacterium | reverse complement strand
GATGAGGGACGCTTCGCCCAGTCGCTCGTAGACGTCGCGCTCGACGCGCCCGCCGAACACGTCGGCCACGATCGTTTCGCGGAAGGTGACGCCGATGACGGACGCCACCCGCAGAACGGTCCGCGCCTCCTCCGACAGGGCGTCGATGCGAGCACCGAGCAGGGCGCGCAGCGTCATCGGCATCCCCCTGCCGGAGCTGCCGTCGCCGAGACCGAGGCGGCCAGCCGGCGCCTTGGTCGACGGATCGTCGAGCAGCGCCCTCACGGTCTCCGTGATGAACAGCGGATTGCCCGCCGTCCGCTCGTGGAGGCTCCTGGCATCGGACTCGTGGATTTCGGTGCCGGCGACCACGGCGGCCAGCTCCCGCGTCCCGCTCTGGTCGAGACCCTCGAGGCGGATGTGCTCCAGCGCCTCAAGCGAGGTGGGAGCAGCCGAGGCGCCGGGCCGCATCCCGATGACGATCATCAGGGGCCCCGACCGCGTCATCCGGACGATCTCGTCGATCAGCCCCGCGCTCGAGGGATCGAGCCAATGGAGATCGTCGATGAACACGATTCGCGGGCCTGACACCTCCAGCAAACGCTCGATGTACCGCGAGGCCATGACCCGAATCGCGGCCGCGACCGCGGCCGGATCGGCCGGAACGAGCGGCGCCTCCTCCTCCCAGCCCGAGAAGGCGGCGTCCCGGGCGATTGCCGCGACGGCGCCCGCCCACAGTCGCGCTTGCTCCGGGGGCGTGTCCTCCGTGAAGAGAAGGCGACGGGCCATCGATCCGGAGTCGGTGCCGTGCTCGTCGGCGATCGCCTGGGCCAGGGCCCGCCCGAACCGATAGGGCTCCCGGGTCCCGTACGAGACGTTGTCGACCCAGCTACTGACGAAGCCGGCCGTCGGCGCCTGGGCCGCGAGGTCGGCCAGGAGTCGCGACTTGCCCATCCCCGCTTCGCCCTCGACCACGATTGCGGCCCCGCGCTGCGGCGTCACGGCGTCGAGTAGCTCGCGCAGGCGCGCCCGCTCCTTGTCGCGGCCGACGAGTTGCCCCACCGGAGGGCGCCACGGCTGGAACCCGGCCTCGCCGATCAGGCGCGCGACTCGTATCGGCTTGGTCTGACCGCGAAGGAGCTGCGGCCCGCGATCCTCGACCTCGAACGCCTTGCGAGCGGCGCGCAAGGTCGCCTCGTCGAGAAGGATCTCGCCCGGCTGGGCGATAGTCTGGATTCGGGCGGCCGTAGTCACCGCCGGACCCGTCAGCGACCAGTCGCCGCTTGTATTGCCGCGGGGCGCCGCAACGACCTCGCCGGTCGCAATGCCGATCCGGACCTGGAGCGGCTCGTCCCCGGTCGAGTCGGCGACGTGGGCAAGCGCCTCGCGAATGGCCAGGGCGCAATGAGCCGCCCGAAGCGCATCGTCGTCGTGGCCGTTCGGCCAGCCGAAGACCGCGAACACGGCGTCGCCGATGAACTTCTCGCGGGTTCCGTCGTACGTTTCGATCGCCGCCACCATGGCAAGGAGTGCCTGATCGACCTGGCGGCGAACCTCTTCCGGATCGTGTTCCGCGACGAGTCGGACGTAGTCGACGAGGTCCGCGAAGAGCGCGGTGACGATGCGCCGATCGCCGAGCTCGACCTCGGTCGCGTCGGGACCTGAGCGACGACCTGCCATCTCGACGTCAGCCAGCAGCGACCCGCACTGGTCACAGAATTTGGCCCCACGTCGAGTTGCGGCGCCACACGTCCGGCAGCGCACCCGGCGATCTCCTCTCGTCCTCCCCCCGAGATCTCGCCCCCGTCTGAGAGTCTATCCCGGATTGATCAGCTGATCGAGAGGACTGGCTGCAGTTCCGCCGCGGCGGCTCGTACGCTCATCCGCGCAGCGACGGCGCCGGCGACGGCCGTCAGCGCCCGCGCGGCCGGTCCCGGCTCGCGCTGAGCGACGGCCGGCACGCCGACGTCGCCGCCCTGGCGGACCGTGATGTCGAGCGGGATGCCGCCCAGGTACTCCAGCTGGTGGTCCTTCGCGAAGCGCTCGCCGCCGCCGCGCCCGAAGATCTCCGTCGCCTCCCCGCAGTGCGGGCAGACGAACGCCGTCATGTTCTCGACGAGTCCCAGGACCGGGACGCTCATGCGCTTGAACATCGCCAGCGCCTTCTCGACGTCCAGGAGCGAAACCTCCTGCGGCGTGGTCACGCGCACTGCGCCGGAGACCGGCACGGCCTGGGCGAGGGTGAGCTGAGCGTCCGACGTGCCCGGCGGCAGGTCGATGACGAGATAGTCCAGGTCGCCCCAGT
>JANMPL010000500.1:0-2202 GCA_031369845.1 Chloroflexota bacterium | reverse complement strand
CTGGCCGTGGCGCGCCGGATCCTGCGCGACTTCGACCTCGCCGAGGACGCGACGCAGCAGGCGTTGCTCGCGACCTGGCGAGACCTTCCGCAGCTCCGCGACCCGAATCTCTTTGAATCGTGGTCGTACCGGCTCCTCGTTCGTGCCTGCTACGCGGAGAGTCGGAGAGAGCGACGCTGGGCGCCAGGTCTGCGGCTCTTGCCCGTGGGCGAGCCAAGCGCGGGTGACGATCTGAGCTCGATCGTCGACCGTGACGAGCTCGAACGCGGCTTCCGCCGACTTTCCATCGATCATCGCGCGGTTGTGGTCCTGCACCACTACCTCGACCTGCCGCTCGACCGGGTCGCCGAGCTTCTCGGAGTCCCGGTCGGGACGGCCCATTCCCGACTTCATCACGCGATGCGCGGGTTGCGCGCGGCGCTCGACGCCGACGCGCGGCCACCGACGCGGGAGGCTGCCCAATGAGCACCGAACGCGACATGACGCGCATCGTCCGGTCGTGGCTTCGCACGGACGAGCACGAATCGGCGGACCGTGTCCTCGACAACGTCCTCGCCCTGCTGGACGCGACCCCACAGCGCCGGTCCTGGTGGCCGGCGCGGAGGATCGCCGACATGAACACCGTCGCCAAGCTCGCGACCGCGGTGGCAGCCGTCGTGGTTGCCGCCGTCGTGGTCGTCAACCTGATGCCCGGCAATGGACCCGGAGTGGGCCCAACGCCCTCGCCTACGGCTGTCCCATCGCCATCACCCTCGTTCGCGTCGTCTGTATTTCCGCCGGACGGCCCGCTCGCAGCCGGCCGGCAATCGATGACGAGGGGTGGCGTTCGTCTCTCGGTCAACGTGCCGGCCGGGTGGCAAAGCGGGGACGGCTTCTTCATCAGCAAGGATGTGGGCGTGGGACCCGATGGGGCGTCGTTCCTCTTCTGGGACCGTGCCCCCGTGGGTGTCTACGCCGATCCGTGCGCCCAGCACGCAGGCCCGGTCGTCGGTCCAACGACGGCCGATCTCGCGGCCGCGATGACGACGATCCCGGACACCACGCTCGTCAGTGGCCCAACGGACGTGACCGTCGGCGGACGCCCCGCGAAGCACGTCGTGCTCACCGTCTCCGAGGACGTCGCGTGCGGCGTACCCGGTGATGAGTTCTATCTCTGGTACGCGGACGAAGAAGGTGCAGCCCGCTATGCGTCGGCGCTGGGCGCGACGCTCAGCGTGTGGATCGTCGACGTGAACGGGACGCGCCTCTCCATCGACGCCGAATCGTACAAGGGCGCCGGCCCGGAAATCGAGCAGCAGATCCAGACGATCATCGACTCGATCCAATTCGAGTAAAAGCCGACGTCGCGTCCTGCAGAAATGGTGCCGACCCGCACCTAGTACTCTCGCAGCCTCTTGAAGGTACCCTTCGCGCACGTCATCGTCGGGCAGGGCGGAACCCCAGCTAAGATCCGATCCTGGATCGGTGACAGGGGCTGGGGTTTCGCTCATCCGGTATCGGGCGATGGCATGGCCCGGCGAAAGTTGCACAGGGGTTGCCATGAGCCGCCTCGGTCCCGGGGCACGGGCCGTCGTCGCCATTTTCATCGGGGTCCTGCTCGTCGGCGGTGGCCGCGCGCTCGGCCCCGTACCGGACGTCCGCGCGGCCCTTCCGCCACCGCGGTCCAACGTGATCCTCGTCCTGGATTTCTCGGGGTCGATCCTGGAGGACGAAGCGAATCGCAACCGCTTCGGTGCCGCCCTCGAGCGGATCGCGGATCGCGTCGACGCGACGTCTGCGGACCTCGTCACCGGCGCCGCGACGATCTCGATCGTCCAGTTCGCGACGCGAGCTGCCGACGTTCCGGGCTGCGTCGACCTGAAGGTCCTGAACAGCCCGGAGACCGTAGGGCGCTTCGCCGACTGCCTCCGGTCGGTCGCCGCTGCGTACCGAAAGGGTCTGGCGCCCGCCCTCACGAAGGCGATCGGCATCGACACGAACTACGTCGCGGCGATGGAGCAGGCCAACGCGCATCTCCCGCGGAGAGCCGCCCGCCCGGCGCTCATTCTGTTCACGGACGGAAAGCACGACGTCGCGGGTGTCCCCGTCAGCCAAGTCCCGCTGGCGCGCGAGCGACTGTTCGGTACCCGTTCGCCGTTCGCGCTGTTGCCGGTCGGGATGGGCCTCGAGCCGGCGAGTCGCGATGCGCTCGCGGCAGGTCTC
>JANMPL010000497.1:0-1571 GCA_031369845.1 Chloroflexota bacterium | reverse complement strand
CGACATCGAAGCCGATGCCGTCGTCGGCGACGGCGAGTGTCAGATGGCCGTCCGTTGGACCGAAGGTGACGATGAGTCGACGGGCCTTCGAGTGGCGCGCGGTGTTGCTGAGTGCCTCCCGGACGAGCTTGAGGAGTTCGGCTCCGTCCTCTCTCGAAAGTTCGCTTCCCGCTTCGGGGTCGACGTCGAGCTCGACCTCGACCAGCGTGTTGTGGCGGAACTGCTCCGTGAGGGCGACGATTCCGGCCGCGACGTCCGCGCCGTCGAGGGTCTCCGGTCGCAGACCATAGATGAAGTTCCTCAGCTCGCGGATCGAAGCCTGGAGCGAGTCGATCGCGGCGTCGACGCGGCCTTCGGCCTCACCCGGCGACGAAACCATGATCTCCGGCACGTCCTCGAGCGAGAGCGACACCGCGTACAGGGACTGGATGATGCCGTCGTGCAGGTCGCGGCCGATGCGGTCGCGCTCCTGGACGATCGCAAAGTCGGCCACCTGCTGGTGGAGGCGGGCGTTCTCGATGGCGATCGCAGCGTGGAGGGCGAAGACCTCGACGAGCCTCTGGTCCTCGGGCGTGAACTCGACAGCCCTGGACTTGTCGGTCAGGTAGAAGTTCCCGACCGAACGGCCGCGGGAGGTCACCGGCACGCCAAGGAACGTCGTCATCGGCGGGTGGTTCGGGGGGAATCCGGAGCTGTCGGGGTGGGCGGCGATATCCGGGATCCGGTAGGAGCGTTCCTCGCGGATGATCAGGCCGAGCAGGCCCCGGCCGCGCGGCAGCGGCCCGATCGCGGCACGTTCTTGGGGCGGCATCCCGCTCGTGATGAACCGCTCGATCCGGTCCCCTTGGCCAACGATCCCGAGCGCCGCGTAACGCGCTCCGACGAGCGTCCGGACGCGTTCGACGATGAGTTGGAGCGCCTCATCGACGTCGAGGAGCCCAGCGATCGCGCGGGCTGCCTCGTCGACCGCGTTGAGCGCAGCGGCGTCGAGGGATTCCTCGGCAGGAGTCGGCGACGCACGACGGGGGGCCATGAAGCGAGCGTACCAGCGTCAATCGATCCTGGGCACCACTCATCGGGACCTCCGGCCCCCGGCGACGGGCCGAGCGGCACCTATCGGCGGGGGCGCGGCGGAGTGACCATTCCTTCATGGACCTGAGTTCGACTGCCTCCAGCCATCCCGCCGACGGCGGCAACACCCCCAGCGACACCCCCAACCTGTCGCGCCGACGCTTCCTGCGCGCGGGAGCGATCGCCGGCGGTGGCATTGCGGCAGCAACGCTCGCGGCGTGTGCGCCGGCAGCGGCTCCCTCCTGGACGTTCCCACGGCCGCCCTCGCCCATTGCCGCTGCACCGAGCGCGTCGGCGGCCGCCTCAGCCGCACCGAGCCATGACGCGTCCGATGCGCCGGCATCGTCCGGATCACCGGCCTTGGACCACGATTCCAACGCGGCCGCGGCTGTCAAGCGGTTCCTGGACGGCGAGGCGGGGACGCTGCCAGCCGGCAACCAGCCGCTCGCGCCGCGCATCGACGGCGACACGAAGGTCTTCGAGCTGACGATCGACGAGAT
>JANMPL010000473.1:0-4660 GCA_031369845.1 Chloroflexota bacterium | reverse complement strand
GGACGGTGGTGCCGAGAATCGTCGAGATCACAGGCGTGATCACGGCAAAGTCGCAGACGATCCCGACGTGCGCCGTCTGGCCCACGTCGGTGCCACCTGGGTAGAGCACCGCAAGGTTGGCCGACGGATCAGGGACCGGGTTCGGATTCAGCACGCAGTTGATAGCCTGGGCGTCGTTCGCGATCAGCTGCCGGTAGCGTGTGACGGCGTTGGCGTGGCTCGGTCCTGAGCCAGACAGGGCGATCGCGTTCGTCGCCGCGAAGTTAGCAGCGATGCGCGCGGTGTTGTTCAGATTGATCCAGCCGAGGTAGATCCGGCCGAAGTCGAGGCCGACCATCAGGATCAACATGACGACCGGAAAGAGCAGCGCGAACTCGACGATGCTCTGGCCGCGCGATCGTTCGCGCGTGCGGGCCCGGTGGAATCTGGGGGTCGTCATTGAGGCATTTCCCCGGCGCTTGTGACGGTGTGGGCTAGGAAGGAAGTACCGGCATCTTGCCCGTGCCACCTTACAGGCGACCTTACTCTGGTGCGCGGACACCCCGACATCCCGGCGCGATGCAGGACTCGCGCGTACAAAGAGGCCATGGCGTTTCGGCGCGCTGCAGCCCATCGTTGAGCAATGAAGAAACGCGCCCTCTCCGCCGTCCTCTGGTTCTACTGCGGCTGGTACGCAGGAGCGATGGTCGCTCATGCGCTCAACGTGTCGATCGCCATCGGGCCGATCCTCGGGGTCGCAGCCGCCGCGCTCATCGCCGGCGACCCGCGCGGGATCATCTGGTCCCGCTCGTCGACGACCAAGCTCCGAACAGCACCCGCCTGACCTCTCGCCAGATCGACCGGCGGCACCACCGCCGCCCTCAATACGCAGAAACCGGATGCCCTCGTGGACATCCGGTTTCTTGCTTGACCGCTCAGCTCTCGTCGGGCGGCTCACCGGGCAGATAGACGCTGAAGGCTGCCCCGCGACCGCGCGTACCAGGCTCCAGCACGAGATCGCCGTCCATCGCCCGGCAGAGCTCGCGGGAGACATAGAGGCCGAGGCCGCTGCCCTCATCTCCCTCCCTTGAGCCGCCTCGCTCGAACCGACCGAACAGGCGACCCCGGTCGGCTTCGGCGACGCCCGGACCCTCGTCGCCGATCGTCAATCGGAGACGATTCGTGGCCCGCTCAGCGACGACGTCGACGCTGACCGGAGATCGCTCGCCGTACTTCACGGCGTTGTCGAGGAGCGCCCACAGGACCTGGTCGAGCTGGTCTGTGTCGGCAATCGCGAGCCAGCCGAGCGACTCGTCCCGGACGCGCAATTCGATGCCTTCCACAGCGAGCGCCTCCCAGGCCCGCTTGATGCGCGGGGCGAGCGAAACCACCTCGCTCCGCGGATGGAGTGCGCCGGATTCGAGGCGGGTCACCGTGAGCAGCTGGCGGACCATCCGGCTGAGGCGATCCGACTGTTCAGCGATGATCCCGAGCCGGCGATCGGGGCGGTCGTTCTGGATCTGGTGGGCGTAGGCGCGAATGCTCGTCAACGGCGTCTGTAGGTTGTGGCTGACGCCGCGAAGGAAATCGTCCTTGGCGGCGTCGAGCTCGAGGAGCTGGGAGTTCTGGGCCTCGACCGTGGCGAACAGCTGAGCATTCCGGATCGCGACGGCGATCTCGCTCGCAAACAGCTCGAGGAGATCCTGGTCGGCGCGTTCCCACGCACGCGTGGCCGGCAGGTGGCCGACGAGCACGCCGAGCTCCTCCTCCCCGGTCTGGAGGACGGCCCGGATTGGGAGCGACTCGCCCGGGATCCGCTCCTCGGTGGGGATGCCCCGAGGGTCGACGAGAAGAATCCGACAGTCGATCATCCCGAACGCCGAACGGGCATCCGTTGCTGCGCGCCCGGCGAGGAACTCGGCTCCGTCGCGTGGCGAGGCACTTTCGATGGCGGCGAGGATGCGGCCCAGCTCGCGGTTGCGGCGCTCGAGGGTCGCAGCCAGACGATTGTGGCTGTCGGCCAGCCGGGCGAGCTCGTCCTCGCCGGGGACCACGATCGGTGTCGAGAGGTCGCCGGCCGACACGCGGTCGACGGCGGCGGCAATCGCCCGGAGCGGCCCGATGAGGTCGGCTGCGAGGAGATAGGCGAGAAGCACACCGACGAGCGCGGCCATGACGACCGTGAAGAGCAGGATTCGACCAATCGTCTCGCCGCCCGCGATCGCGTTGCCGGCAATGAGCACGACGATCCCGAACGCTGCCAGCGGGAGGACCGCCGCCGCGATGAGCCCGACCGTGAGGCGTGTGCGGAAGGACAGGTTGAGCCCGAAGCCGATCCCGGAGTCCTCGTCGAAGGTCGGGCCCCGGTCCGCGCCCGAGCCCGGACCCGCGTCGGTTAGCGCCTCTCGGGGCCGGTCCGGGTCGACCGCGTCGTCAGCCATCGGCCACCGGCAGGTCCGCCCCGACGAGCCGGTACCCGATTCCCCGGACCGTCTGGATGTGGACCGGCCGATTCGGGTCAACCTCGACCTTCTGGCGGAGACGCCGCATCGTGACCCAGACATAGGACGGGTCGGCGTCCTCGGTGTCCGCCCAGCCCCTCGCGAGCAGCGTCTCGGTCGTCACCGTCTTGCCGATGTTCGCGGCGAGGGCGTAGAGCAACCGCGACTCCGTCGGCGTCAGCTGGACGGTCGCCTGGCCGACGGTCGCCTCGCGACGATGGAGGTCGAGGGTCAGGTTCGGCCCGAGGGCCAGGCTCTGGCGTGGGACCTTGTCGCCGAGTCGCCGAAGGACCCGGTGGATCCGGGCCCGTAGCTCCGGGTAGTGATAGGGCTTCGTGACGTAGTCCTCGGCCACTTCCTCGAGGAGATCGGCCTTGGAGTCACCGGCGTCGATTGCCGAGAGGACGATGATCGGGAGGTCCGCCTGCCCTTTGATCTCACGGGCAAGGGTCAGGCCGTCCATCCGCGGCATCATCATGTCAATGATGAGAAGGTCCGGCCAGGAGGTGCGGAGCCGTTTGAGGGCTTCGTCGCCGTCGCGCGCGGTCTGGATATCGAAGCCGTCGGCGCGGAGCTGGTCCGCCAGGAGGACGAGCTGGTTGGGGTCGTCGTCGACGAGAAGGATCCTCGGCGCGGTCTCGCCGCCGTAGCCCGTCGGTGCGCCGCTCAGCATGGCCCCGAGTATAGGCACCGGCGGTGCCGCACCACGGGCAAGCTACTGGGCCTTCGGGTTGACGAAGCGGCACCGGTCGCGGAGGGGACACAGCTCGTGCTCGGGGCGCTGGGCGTGGCAGATCTTTCGGCCGTGCTGGATCAGGTTGACGTGAGCCTCGTACATCTGGTCCGGCTCTAGCAGGCCCAGGAACAGGTCGTGGGCCTCGTCGATCGTGGCCTTCGTCGGGAGCAGGCCGACGCGGCGCGCCACGCGCTCGACGTGCCGATCGATCGGAAAGAGTGGCTGGCCGAAGCAGAAGAGGAGCACGATCGAGGCCGTCTTCTTGCCGATGCCGTCGATCCTGGTCAGCCAGTCCCGTGCCTCCAGGGCCGACATGTTCGCCAGGAACTCGAGGGAGTAGTCGCCGCGGTCCTCGCGAATCGTCCGAAGGGTCGTCTGGAGGCGCGG
This sequence comes from Chloroflexota bacterium, assembly GCA_031369845.1. Lineage (GTDB taxonomy): Bacteria > Chloroflexota > Limnocylindria > Limnocylindrales > CSP1-4 > CF-46. The sequence goes on along the minus strand of JANMPL010000473.1, from coordinate 1,057 downwards.
CGCCTTCTGGTTGGCCAGGCCGCCGGGCCGGATGACGTTCGTCAGCTCCGCGATCGGGGCGAACTCGACGGCGGCCCAGTCGGGCGGCGGGGCCTCCGACAGCCCGAAGCCACCCCAACCGCTGCCGGGGAGATGCTTCTCCGGCGGGAAGCTGCTCGGATACGTGCGGCGGAGGGCCTCGAACGCGACCTCGGCGTTCGTGTCGGCGCTGTTCTGGGTGAGGATCGTGAGGATCAGCTCCGAGGTCGGGTCCAGGCGGCGTTGCCACTCCTCCCGGCCGTAGAGCCCCGCGAGGCCGTCGAGCACATACCGGATGATCCCCGGCCGGTAGCGCTCGAGTCGCTTCGCATAACTCGTCCCGGGATCGGAGAACCGGCGCTTCTTCGGCCGTTTCGGCCGCGGCTTGCGCGCCGGCGTCGCCGCGCTCATGGGGTTGCCGCGCTCACAATGGTGCCGCCAGACCGACGAGCCGGGCGATCCGCTCGCCGCAGCGCTCGACGGGCGCAGTCCCCGCGGCCATCGCCTCTTCGACGGTCTGCGGCCGCTCCGTGACCGGGACGACGACGGCGCCGAGTGGGGCGAGCGCCGCGACTCCCTCGGGCGTCACGCCACCACCGACAGCAACGCAGGCGACGCCGGCCTCGGCCGCCCGGCGGGCGACGCCGAGCGCGGTCTTGCCGAAGGCGGTCTGCTCATCGATCCGGCCTTCGCCGGTAATCACGAGGTCAGCCCGAGCGACCTTGCCATCGAAGTCGGCAGCGGCCATGACGACGTCGATTCCCGGGACCAGCTCGAGCGAGCGGAACCGCCCGCGCAAGCAGAGCAGTCCGAAGCCGGTCCCGCCTGCCGCGCCCGCCCCGGGCGTATCACGCTCGAACTGTGCGCACGCTCGTTCCAGCGCATCCGCGTAGCGGCCGAGGCGTCGATCGAGCTCCGCCACCTGGTCCGGCGTTGCGCCCTTCTGCGGTCCGTACGTCGCGGCCGCGCCGCGGGCCCCGAGCAGCGGATTCGTGACATCGCAGGCGATCTGAAGGTCGATGTCGGACAGGCGCGGATC
>JANMPL010000411.1:0-10089 GCA_031369845.1 Chloroflexota bacterium | reverse complement strand
CGGCGAGCGTCGCGAACGCGTCCCGATCGCCCCCTCGCGCTCGTTCGACCAACTCTCGCTGCACCAATCACCCCTCGTTCCCGGCAGGATGCGCCGGTTGTTGCACTAGAGGGAGTGCGTGCGCTCGTTTCGTTCCATCTTGCCGTCTGCAGGAAGGCGCTGCCTTCGGGCGTTCGATCCTCGCGGCGCGCATGTCGGACACATTCAACCAAGCACGCTGAATCGAGGGACCCAAGAGGGTCCGCGCCTGAATCTGGATCGGGAGTCCGCCGGCGTCGAGACCATCGCGGTTCCGCCGACTTGGCGTGTACGATGCCTTGGTCAACCGCATCCTCGGAGGCTAGGAACAGGGCGCGAAACGAGGACCTGCTAACTGGACGGCCTACGCTCGCGATTCCACGCTTGTGCCACAACGCTTAGGCCGATCTACTTCGTAAACAGCAGGTCCTCGGTTCAAATCCGAGTGTCGGCTCCACCTTCTCCTGTTCAGACTCGCCGATGCAGACCCGTCGGGACCGACTAAGACACGGGCGGTAAGCCGTCAGATAGACCGTCAGGAGCGGCGGTCGTCGGGCCACTGGGGGCGAGTCAGGCGACCTCGTAGCGGACTCGGCGATACTTGACCCGATGAAGCTGTACTTCGCCGGGCCGCTCTTCACGTCCGCCGAACGGACCTGGAACGACGATCTCGCGACGGCCCTCCGCGACAGGGGACACGAGGTCTTCCTGCCGCAGGACCCAGGAGCCGGGCAAGGACGCGCCGGGCATCTTCAGCACGGACGTCGGCGGCATCGACTGGGCGGACGCGCTCGTGGCGATCATGGATGGTCCGGATCCCGACTCGGGCACCGCCTGGGAATGCGGCTACGCCTACGGCAAGAAGCCGATCCTCCTCGTCCGGACGGACTTCCGCGCCCAGACGGGGAGTGGGGCGCTCTACAACGCGATGCTCACGGAGTCCGCCACGATCCGGCTCGACCTGCCGTTCGCGCCGCTGGCCCGCGTCGTGGCCGAGGTCCTCGATGCCCTCGGCCGGCTGGAGAGCGCTTCGCGATGACGCATCCGCTCGTCGAGCAGCTTCGCTTCGCCCGCTCCGAGTGGCGCCGACCCGTGACGTCGACTCAGCCAAGGTCGACAGTTTGTCGCGTACGTCAACGGCCGGAGGCGCCGCGGGTGCCTTCTCGCCCCGGCGTCGCGCACTACGACACTCACCTCGTTTTGCTACCGCGCGTCAGGCCCCGGTGAGCCTCCGCGCGGTCGGTCCGCGCCCCACGTCGCCAGAGACCGACTTGGACCTATTCGGCGGGTCAGCGATAGCCGCGTACGCCCTCAGGAAGGCGTGAGAGAGCCTCAAGGCTCACATCTAGGCCGGCGGCCACGGATGTCAGTCCTCGCCCTGTGATCCGGATGGGAAGGCTGCGCAATCGGCGCCGCTGGGAGCGGGCGCCGCGCGCCGCTCGACGATCTGCACTGGCGAAATCGAGGCCCTCTATTCTGCGCCGGTGCGTACCCTCGCGCGCGCGGCCGCTCAAACCAGTAGTCCTGGTGGACTACGCGATCTCGGCGGTCTTCCGGTCGGGATCGCGCCCAATCGACCAGTCGAATATTGGCCCGTGCCCTTGCCCAAGGGTGCGGAGCGCATCGTCCGCGTTGGTCTGGGCCAATCGCCACGCAACGGCTTGGTTGATGCGGACCGCACGAATCACTCCAGCAACGACAAGCTGGCGGGCGACCAAGTCACCCCTTCGGACCGGTAGGCCGCGGCTCCTTGCCCATCGGCGGGCGAGGTCGCGCAGACCGACTTCGTAGGATTGCTGGAGCGCCGAGGACCGCCGCCGGAGGCCCGCTAACCTTGCTGTCTTCGACGCAGCAGGTGCTCGCGGCCTTGATCCCCGACTACGTATCAGGCGCCTGGCTTAAGCGAGTACTGAAAGTGGCCAAGGACTGGGTCCTTGATCGCGTATTGGACGTGTTCGAGAGCCTCCGCCGTGTGATCCTGCGTCCGATGCCCCACCTCCGGCGCTAGCGTTGAGTCGGTCCGCGCTTCAAATGAGGCGCTTGAGGTTCGACAGCTCCGTCCCCTGCGATCCGCGCGCGATTGGACCCAGAATCAAGCCAATCACTCCTCGTGGCCCGCCCGCGGTCAGCTCGGTCCAGCGGGAGACCCGGTCTCGCCACCAACGCTCTCGGGCGTGAAGCCGCCGATGAGATCCCCGTCGTAGTCGTCACGGCCATAGACTTCAGAGGGTCGACCGGCGGGCGAGCAACGCTCCCAGCCAGAGTGCCCAGGCGAAGCCGAGGACCGCCACAATCCCCGACAACACGTCGCGCACGAGTGCGACACCGAACACGCCGGCCGGCACCCCCAGCCACAGGGCGCCGCCGAGGGCAATGGCGAGGGCGCCCCATGCGTGTCGTCGCGGTTGGGTCAGGCGGCCGACGACGAGGAACCAGAAGCCCAGCAGGATCGGATCGAGCGTCTGCCACAGACCGCGGAAGACGACCTCGATCAGGAGTCGGAACGCGACGGCCGTCGCCGCCTTGTCGGCGCCGGGGGCATCGTACTCGCGCATCATCGCCGGGCCGGCGGAGGCGAGCGCCGTCACGCCGATCGATCCGGCGATCACGTAGCCGAGTGCGGCGAGGGTCGCGATATCGACGATCAGTGGGCTCCGCGGTCGGATGGCCAAGCGAATCGCGAGGGCGATCAGGGCGACCGGGAGGTAGTAGCTGAAGAGGTCGGTCAGAGCCGCCCACTGGAGGATCGGAGCTCCGCCCGCGCCGCCCGCAACCGCCAGGGCGGGGTCGGCGAACCAGTCGCTCCGGAATTGGAATGCCGCCACGAACAGCAGGGTGCTGACAGCGCCGAGGCCGGCCAGGAGGAACGCAGCGATCGCGGCGGCCCGACGGAGCACGTCGTCATCCGGACCCTCGGCATGCGCCTCAGCGCGCTGAGGTGGAACTCCGGCATCGACCCCTTGGAGCTCGCCTGGGCTCATAGGGGACTCGAGTCGGGTGCGGACGACTTGCGTCGCGCGTGGCTGGCGAGTCGCACGGCGAGCCAGAAGAGGCCGAGGGCCAGGACCGGGTGGAGGGCGGCCACGGCCGGATACGACGCGCGCACTTCCGGCAGCACGGTCTGGAGCAGGTAGAAGAGCAAGACGCCGGCGGCCTGCCTGACGGACGGAAGTCGGCCAAGCCAGGCGACGATCGGCAGGAGCAGGCTCAGGAGGCCAACCACGATCCGCCCGAAGTCGACGTGGATGCGGAATGTCGCAGGGTCATTGAAGACGGCCAGGCCCGCCAGGAAGACCTGGATCAACAAGCTGGCGACGTAGAGCCAGGCGAGCCACGGAAATGCGCTTCGGGCCAACGCTCGGACCATTTCCCACCTCCGTCCGGTCGGCCGCTCGGCCGGAAACCGCAGGCCCGGTCCCTGTGGTCAGGCCATGCCGTCGATGGTAGAGACCCGGCGTCAGCCAGTTGTCACGCGCGTCGTACGATGGCTGCGACGATCGCGAATGCTTCGGAGGCTCGCGAAGCCCGTAGTCACCACGCACGAATCGAAGACCTGCGAACTAAGCGGCCCACGCTCGCGATTCCACGCTGCGGCCACAACGCTTAGGCCCATCTAGTTCGTAAACAGCAGGTCCTCGGTTCAAATCCGAGTGTCGGCTCCAGCTCCCTTTTCCGTTCACAAGTGCTGCTTTGGGCTGCGATTCTCGGTGACCGCGCCACCTGTTTCAGGCGACTGGACCGATGAGTTTCATCTCCCGATCACGTCTCATAGGCACCGTCGCACAACCCAAGGAGCTAAACCATGGACCAGACAAACCTCGACATCTATGGCCATCCGCCGCTTCCCTGGTCCCGCGCGGAGCATCAGCTCGAGGCCGCCGTCGGCCAAAACGTCACCCATTTCCTTGCCACAGTCCGGCCGGACGGACGGCCGCATGTCGCGGGTATTGGCGCCCTGTGGGTCGACGGCAAGTTCTACATTACGAGCGGCGCCGGTACACGCAAGAGCCGAAACCTTGCCGAACGGGACGACTGCGTCATTTCTGTCAAATTGGCCGACCTCGACCTCGTCGTCGAGGGCGCGGCGACGAAGGTGACCGACGAGCCAACGCTCCAGCGTCTCGCTGAGCTCTACGACGCGCAGGGCTGGCCGGCGACCGTCAAGGACGGCGCGTTCATTGCGCCCTACAGCGCACCGAGCGCCGGGCCACCACCGTGGGACCTCTACGAATTCACGCCAAGGACCGCGTTCGGTGTGGCGACGGCTGAGCCTTACGGCGCCACGCGCTGGGACTTCCAGACCTGACTGGCACGCGGGAGCGGTAAACGCGCGTCCGGCGAGAAACGTCAATCGGGCCTGGCGATGAGGTCAGCACGCTCGGCCGCGAGACCTCGAAGGCGTTGCTTTCAGGCAAACCACGCCCGGACGGCCAGCATCTCGGTGGCCATGACGTGGTGCTCCATTCCTCGTTGCTAGAACCCGATGACCTCGTCGACGAAGACGACGCTGATGCGGCCTGGCGCGATCTCACGGTTGATGATCAGGACCTTGTTCACGGCACTGTGGATGCCGTAGGCGGCTTGGGCGCGAGCGTCCTCGAGCGGGAAGGCGGACTCGTTGATCCGCCGGAGGCTGTCCTCGAGGTCGGGCACGATCTTCTGCGTCCCGACGACGAGGATGACGCGGCCGGCCCCGGTCACATGAGACCAACGACGATCCGCTTCGCTTCTGCCGCATTCGCGGCCCGGAGCACGTTGATTCCGTTGGCTTCGAGGCCGGCGGTCGCCCGCTTTACTTGGGCGTCGCTCGCCATGGTGCCGAATTGCTGGGTGATTGACCGATCGAGGCCTGGCTGGAGTTCGGTGATCATTGACTTGACGCTCCCTCGGGCTGCTTCCTGCTATAGTTGCAACAGCAAATACTGGACGCCTAATTGGTTGCACATGCAAGTATCATCGGGGACCGGCCTCTCTGGACTCGTCGAACGGGTCATCGCCAACGAACTGCCGGGCGGGCGCGGAATCGCGGCGTGGAGTTCGCTGCTGAGCGCACACGCCACCCTCTTGCGCCGGCTCGAGACGGACCTCGAACGAGACACCGGCCTGGCGCTGGCGGACTTCGACGTTCTCGCTCAGCTGGCATTTGCCGACGGCGAACTGCGGATCTCGGAGCTGGCGAGCCGCGCTCTCATCTCGCGCTCGGGCATGACGCGCCGCGTCGCTCGCCTCGTCGACGACGGTCTCGTCAGACGCACCGCCGCCGACGGCGACGCCCGCGGTGTTGTCGTGGGGCTAACCGACGCCGGGGTCGTCCGCTTGACCGAGACGGCGCCCGCCCACGCCCGCGGAATCGCCGAGTACTTCGTGTCTCGGCTAAACGATCAGGAGCTGGCCGCTCTCGAGAGCACCCTCGACAAGGTCAAGGTCGACTGCACGTTCGGCTGAGCCAAGGTCGCGAATCGGTCGACGGAAGACTAGCGGGTGGCGGTCGCCCGCGACGGCCTCGCCCATTCGTCGGCCCAGGTTTCGATGACCTCGACGGCTCGCTCAAGCTCGCGACCCTTGACCGTCAGCGCGTACTCGATCCGGACCGGAGTCTCGGGGAATACCCGGCGGTCCAGGATCCCCTCGGCCTCGAGCTCCTTGAGCCGCTGCGACAGCATCTTGTCGCTGAGCTCCGGCACAGTGGCGCGAAGATCGCCGAAGCGGCTTTCACCGACCAGACGCTGCGCATCATCGAGCGCGAGCTGGATCTCGAAGAGCTTCGGATGGAGGGCTGACCCGCCGATCCGTCGCCACGGTACCGGGCGACACCTGAACGCACGGTTGGCAGACGGCCCGCCAGAGCCGACAATCGCGTTGTGTCGATGCTGAGCGCCGAAGCGTGGGCCGGGCTTTGGCAGCCCCTTCCGGACCCGGAGTGGCTGCCGACGATCCGATCGTCGCATCGCTGGAGCCAGATCGTCGGCAAGATCCGCCTGGCCCTGGCCGAACCGATGAACCACTGGTGGCACGTGACGCTTTACGTCAGCGCCAAGGGCCTGACGACGTCGCCGATCCCCTACCGCTCCGGCCTGCTTGAACTCGAATTCGACCTGCTGAAGCACGCCCTGACCGTGCGGTTGAGCGACGGCACCACGGGCACGGTGCGGCTCGGTCCAGTGTCGGTGGCCGACTTCCACGTCGAGGTTGGCCAACTCCTCGCGCGACTCGGCGTCGACGTCCGGATCTGGCCCGTTCCGGTTGAGGTCGTCGATGCCACTCCCTTCGCCGACGACGTCGCGCCGGGCGGTTGCGACCCTGATCATGCGCGGGCACTTCACGGAGCCCTGATCAACTCCCACCGGGTCCTGACACGCTTCCGCGGCGGGTTCATCGGAAAGTCCAGCCCCGTGCACTTCTTCTGGGGCGGCTTCGACATGGCAGCGTCGCGCTTCTCCGGGCAACCCGCCCCGCGTCACCCCGGCGGCGTTCCGAACTGTCCCGACTACGTCCAGCACGAGGCGTACTCCCACGAGGTCAGCAGCGCTGGCTGGTGGCCGGGATCGAACGGCGTCCCGCCGGCGTTCTACGCCTACATGTATCCGGAGCCCGCGGGCTATCCGACGGCATCGATCGATCCCGCTGAGGGGTTCTACCAGCAGGACTTCCGCGAGTTCATCCTGCCGTACCGCGACGCCGTCGAGAGCGAGGACCCCGACGCGACGGTCCTCGCGTTCCTCGAGTCCACATATACCGCTGGAGCGACGCTCGCGGGCTGGGACCGGGAGACTCTCGAGCGTGACGCTGATCGGGTCCCGGCAAGGACCGGCCATGGAGGACAGCATCGTGGCGCAGCGTGAGGTCATCGTCGGCTCGCGGATCGGGCTACACGCCCGACCGGCAGCCCTCTTCGTGAAGGCGGCGTCGGAACAGCCGGTCAAGATCACGATCCGAAAGGGCGACGGCGCGCCGGTCGACGCCCGAAGCATCCTCCGGGTCCTTGCCCTAGGGGCGAGGAACGGTGACACCGTCACCCTCGAGGCAGAGGGAGACGGCGCCGCCGAGGCACTGGAGGCCGTTGCGAAGGTGGTCGCCGAGGACCACGACGATCCCGCCTGAGGCCGGTCCGATGACGATCGACCCTGCCCCGCCAGAGGCTCCCGAGGCGCCGCCGCAGCTCCAGGGGATCGGCGTCTGTCCCGGCCGCGCCGCCGGCCCCGTCGCGCTCATGGGTCCGCGGCCGCGATTGCCGCTCGACTACCCCGACGTCGCGGACGTCGAAACGGAGGCTGAGGCCGCGATCGCCGCATTGTCCGCCACCGCCGACGACCTCGAGCGTCGCGCCGCGGCGACCGCGATCTCGGGCGCGGCGGAGGTGCTCGAGGCGACGGCGATGATCGCCCGCGACCCCTCCCTCGAGGAGGCGATCCGGTCGGCGACTTCGAAGGGCGAGCCGGCGGCGTGGGCCGTGGACCGCGCCATCGAAGCGTTCAAGGCGCTGCTGCTCGATCTCGGGGGCTACATGGCGGAGCGCGTCGGGGACCTCGACGACGTTCGCGATCGGGCCGTCGCCCGGTTGCTCGGCCAGCCGCTCCCCGGCGTGCCCGAGCGAGACACGCCGTTCATCCTCGTCGCCGACGACCTCGCCCCGGCCGACACCGTGACGCTGACTCCTGAGCGCGTCCTCGCGCTCGTCACGGTCCGAGGCGGCCCGACCAGCCACACGGCGATCCTCGCCAGGGCCCTCGGATTGCCGGCCATCGTCGCCTGCGCGGCGGCCGGGTCGTTGCGTGACGGAGAGCTCATTGAGGTCGACGGCGGCACGGGTCAGGTGCGTGTCGGGATCCCGCCGGACGAGGCCGCGGCCACGAACGATCGCGAGCGGCAGCGACGTGCGGCGCGCGCCGCCAGCCGCGGGCCGGGTCGGACAGCCGACGGCCACCCCGTGGCGCTGCTCCTCAACATCGGCGACGCGGCTGGAGCCGCCTCCGTCGCAAAGGTCGACGCTGAAGGTGTCGGCCTCTTCCGCACAGAGTTCCTCTATCTCGATCGGCAGGACGCGCCGGCCGTCGACGAGCAGGTCGCGCTCTACATCGCTGTCCTCGAGGCGATGGGCGGCCGCAAGATCGTCGTCCGGACGCTCGACGCCGGAGCCGACAAGCCGTTGCCATTCCTCAACCCGGAGGGTGAGCCCAACCCCGCGCTCGGCGTCCGCGGTCTACGCACCGCCCGCCGCTCACCGGAGGTGCTGACCGATCAGCTGGCAGCACTGGCCCTCGCCCAGAAGGCCACGGGCGCCGTCGTCTGGGTGATGGCGCCAATGGTCGCCACCGCGGCCGAGGCGAAATGGTTCACGGATCTTGCCCACGAGCACGGCCTGCCCGTCGCCGGGGCCATGATCGAGATCCCGGCCGCGGCATTGCGCGCAGCAGATCTCCTCGTCCACGCCGACTTCCTGAGCATCGGGACCAACGACCTCGCCCAGTACACGCTCGCCGCCGACCGGATGGCCGGCGACCTGGCCGACCTCCTCGACCCGTGGCAGCCGGCTTTGCTGGATCTCATCCGGATGACGGCACAGGCCGGTCTCGCGGCAGGCAAATCGGTTGGCGTGTGCGGCGAGGCCGCTGCGTCGCCGGCCCTCGCACCGGTACTCGTCGGGCTTGGGATCACGAGCCTCTCGATGTCAGCCTCGGCGGTCGCCGATGTCCGCGATGCCCTGGCCGCAGTCACGCTTGCCAAATGCCGCGAATTGGCAGAAAGCGCGCTGACCGGGGTGCGCAACACCTGAGCGTCACTCCGCGGTGCGCGCCTGCGCGCCGGAGGGTCAGGTCGACCGCCTTCGACGCAGGAAGCTCGGCACCTCTAGATCGACCCCCTCGTCGCTCCCCTCGTCTGTAGGCGTGACGATGGAGCGCCGCTCTCTCAAGCTCGGGGACTCGTTGACGGCCTGAGATTGGGCTGCCTCTGCGTCGGGGCTCGGCGTGGCGTCGATCCTGGGCTGGCGCCTGCGTCCGCCGATCCCGGACAACGCGGCATCCGGGGCTGCCGTCGCCGGGTCGGGCGACTCGACGGGTTCTGGCGCCTTGGCGAGTTCGGCCGGCGCGGCGATGGGCGGTGGCGGTTCGACGGTCCTCGGCGTCTCGACGATCCGCCGCTGCGGGGCTCGAGTCGGCGCCTGGGCGCCCCCTGTCTGGTCCAGTCCCGTCGCGATCAGGGTGATCAGGACCTCCTCATCGGCCCGCCGATTAAGGCTCGCTCCGAAGATGACGTTCGCGTCGGGGTCGGCGCTCGCCCGGATCTCGTCGGCCGCGGCCTGCACCTCGCGCAACCGCAGGTCGGAGGGACCCGAGATGTTGAACAGGATCCTGCGCGCGCCCTGGACGCTCGCTTCGAGCAACGGACTCGCGATTGCCTGGCGTGCGGCGTCGACTGCCCGGTTCTGACCGCTGCCGCGACCGAGGCCGATCAGGGCCGGCCCGGCGCCCTGCATGATCGCCCGCACGTCGGCAAAGTCGAGGTTGATCAGGCCGGGCCCGTTGAGGAGGTCGATGATGCCGCGCACGGCCTGGAGAAGGACGTCGTCGACGGCCCTGAATGCGTCGAGCATCGACGCGTCATCGGCGACGACGTCGGCCACTCGATCGTTGGGGATCGTGATGATCGCATCCACGCTCGCGGCCAGCTCGGCCACGGCCGCCTCGGCGATCCGCCGTCGCTGAGCGCCCTCGAAGGCAAACGGCTTGGTGACAACCGCGATCGTCAAGGCGCCCTGAACACGCGCGTCGGCCGCGACGATCGGCGCAGCGCCTGAACCCGTGCCGCCACCAAGACCCGCGGTGATAAACACGAGGTCGGCGCCCTCAACGGTCCGCGCGATCCGGGCCTCATCCTCCTCGGCGGATTTGCGCCCAACTTCCGGGTCGCCGCCGGAGCCAAGCCCTCGGGTGATCGTGTCGCCGATCCGGACCCTGGTTGCGGCGCGTGATCGGCGGAGCGCCTGGGCGTCGGTGTTCACCGCGACGAAACTCACGCCCGGGATCCGCGCCTCGACCATCCAGTCGACAGCGTTGCTGCCGCCGCCGCCCA